>JAPPKT010000283.1 GCA_028819675.1 Caldilineaceae bacterium
GGGTGTCGATATTGGTGACGGGTGCCTAATCGAAGGTGTCCAGCCAGACCACGTCTCGCCAGTCCCATCAGATCGCCCCAGGTGCCTGCCCTCGCACCCGCCCCAACTGACGGACTCCACAGTACGGCCAGGCCTGGCGCCAGCACCGCGTCTCTTCCAGAGCCAGTAAACAATTTCAGCAACCGCTGGCACTGATTCCCCGCCAGACTGTTCCCACCCCAAATCCGGGATGCACCCGACCGAAGCGCTGCGACTTCCAGAACTGTTCACGCCGCCACCGCCCACCGAAAATCAACAGAACTCATTCCCCAATCCAGGACATCCGTACGCACACATTAACTAGCGCGCACATGCTGCCTATGATAGGATTCCCAGCAAAAGACGATGGTCGATTCCGAGGCGGCTGCACATGTCTACTCCACTCCAATCGAGTTCCAATAGCGATGAAGAAGCATTTCCGAATATCCTCCTGATCACGAGCGACCAGCAACACTTCTCAACCCTCGGCGTGACCAATCCGCGCATCCGGACGCCCGCCCTGGACCGGCTCGCCCGCGAAGGCGCCCGCTTCGACCGCGCCTACTGCAACAATCCCGTCTGCTCCCCCTCCCGCTCATCGATCATTACCGGCCAGTACCCGGCTTGGCACGGCTGCTGGACTATCGGCGTGAAACTGGGCGAAGACGTGCCTACCGTCGGCGACCTGCTGCACCAGCACGGCTACGACACCACTCTTATAGGCAAAGCCCACTTTCAGCCGCTGGCCTCCCGTCCGGAACAGTCCTCTCTTGAGTGTCAACCCACCCTGCGCGACCTCGACTTCTGGCGCGAGTTCCACGGACCCTGGTACGGCTTTCAACACGTAGAAGTGGCGCGCAACCACGCCGACGAAGCCCACGCCGGCCAGCATTACGGCATCTGGATGGAGGAAAACGGCCTGCCCAACTGGCAGGACTTCTTCCAGTCCTGGCCGCCCGACCCCAATGCCGCCAAGCGGGAACACGCCTGGGACCTGCCGGAGGAGTACCATTACTCCGTCTGGACCGCCGAACGCACGATCGCCGCCATTGAGCGCAGCGCCGCCGGCGGCAATCCCTTCTTCCTCTGGAGCAGCTTCCACGATCCCCATCCGCCCTACCTCGTATCCGAACCGTGGGCATCGATGTACGACCCCGATGACATGCAGCCGGGCAGCCTCGAGCCGGGCGAATTCGACGCAATGCCGCCCCACTTCGCCAAAACGCAGCAGCGTCAACCGGACTTCTCCGCCTGGCAGGAGACGCCCTTCGGCAATCACGGCTTCAATAGCCACCTGCACGAACCCGACGCCCTGCGCAAAAACATGGCCGTCTACTACGGTATGGTCGGCCTCATGGACCGCGAGATCGGGCGCATTCTGGACACGTTGGACAGTCTGGGCATTGCCGACAATACGCTCATCGTTTTCAGCACCGACCACGGCCACTTTCTCGGCCAGCACGGGCTGATCGCCAAGGGCGCCTTCCATTATGAAGACCTGATCCGTCTGCCATTTCTGGTGCGCTGGCCCGGCCGCGTCCCCGCCGGCGCTGTGAGCAGTTCGCTCCAATCGCTGGTTGACCTGGCGCCCACTTTCCTGCACGCGGCCGGAATCGACATCCCTGGCCAGATGCAGGGCGCCGACCAGCTGGACGTCTGGACCGGAGCGGCCGCCGAAGCACGCGACCACGTGCTCGTCGAAAACCGTCACCAGCCCACCGCGCTGCACCTGCGCACGCTCGTGGACCAGCGCTATAAGCTCACCGTCTACCGGGGCCACGAATACGGCGAACTGTTCGATCTCCACGAAGATCCGGAGGAACGCCGCAACCGCTGGGACGATCCCGCCTTCGCCCAAGTCAAGACAAACCTGCTGCAGCGCTTCGTCCAGGCCGAAATGGAGCGGGAACCGACCCGATTCGAACGTATCGCCGGCGCATAAATGCAGTGACCTCCATTGTAAGGGGGATTCCCCCTGCAAGGCCCTCCAACCAACGCGACCTGCAGCTGTTTCCCGACAAGGCGGTGAATCGACTGTTCATCTGCAACGCAGAACTGGCTGCTGAAAACGTCGGCTGTGGTAAACTACAACTGAATCTGAATCCCGTTCGACACCACGATCTTCTCATGCAATTGCGAAACGGAATTCAGTTTGCAACTGGGTTCAGAAGACGCAGCGGCACTGCGCCTTGCGTGGCGCGTCTGGACTGCAAGTTCTCACCGCCTTCCGGCCCTCAGTGGTTCAGGCCGCTACCAAATACCAGCCATCGACAACTCAGATCAATCAATTTCACTCCCATCAAACATCCATTTACGGAGCACAACAATGAACCTTGAACACGTCGCAATCAACGTACCCAACGTCCGCGAACAGGCACAGTGGTGGAAGGAGCATCTGGGGCTGCAAATCGTCTCCGCCGGCGATGTCCCCCCATACATGAACTTTGTCTACGACAACAACGGCAGCATGGTAGAGTTGTACAGCAATGAAGAGATGGAGCACCTGGACTTTGCCCAGATCAATCCCTTCAACCTGCACTTTGCCTTCAGCGTAGACGATATGGAAAGCGAACGCGAACGTCTGATTCAGGCCGGCGCTACGCCCGACGGCGAGATCAACAACACCCCCTCGGGAGACAAGCTCTGCTTCCTGCGTGATCCCTGGCAGGTGACCGTGCAACTTGTCCAGCGCAAGAAACCTATGGTTTAAGCAGCGAACCGTGATCAGTGACCGGCCGCGACCCGCCGGTCACTGGCAATTGCCGTTGGAGCGCCAACCATGCCGACTCCAGTGAAAATGCCCCAACTGGGCGAAACAGTGTTCGAAGGGACCGTCGCCCGCTGGCTCAAACAGCCTGGGGATCCTGTGCAGCGGCAGGAACCCCTGCTCGACATCACCACTGACAAGATCGACACTGAAGTGCCCGCGCCTGCCGCCGGTTTCCTGCTCAAGATCCTGGCTGCCGAGGGAACAACGGTTCAGGTTGGCTCTGTCATCGCCTACATCGGCGACGAAGCAGAAGAGATCACAGAGGACGTAGAGGGCCCGGGAGAAGCGGTAGCTTCGCGCAAAGAAGCCGACCGAACAGCCCCCTCTCCCTCCCCATCCCGGCGCACGCGTGGCGCCGACTCTGATGCGAAGCCCGAAGGCCGCGCCTTCGTCAGCCCTGTCGTCGCCCGCATCAGCGCCGAACACAACATCGACCTGGACGAAGTTCCGGGCAGCGGGCGCCAGGGGCGCGTCACCAGGAAGGACCTGCTGGCCTACATCGAAACGCGTCAACAACGGCCGCCCGCAGCGCAGCCCGCTTCCGGCGCCGCGCCCGGCGAAGACGAACTGCTCCAGCCCCTTTCCAACTTGCGGCGGGCGATTGCCGAACACATGAGCCGCAGCGTGCGCACCAGCCCCCATGTCGTAACGATCTTTGAGGCCGATATGACGGCCGTTGTGCGCCACAGGGCGGCCCAAAAAGAGGCGTTCGCGCGCAAGGGAGTCAATCTGACCTTCACCCCCTACTTTGTAGCTGCCGTCGCGGTCGCGCTGCGCGAACATCCTACCGTAAACAGCCGCTGGACCGACGCTGGCCTGGCACTGAACCAGCGCATCCATGTGGGCATCGCCGCAGCTGTGGCCGGCGGACTCATTGTGCCCGTGGTCCGGGACGCCGATGAATTGAATCTGCAGGGCCTTGCGCGCACCGTTAACGATCTGGCAGACAGGGCTCGCCGCGGCGAACTGTCGCCCGACGAAGTGCGCGGCGGCACCTTCACCGTGACCAACCACGGCACGAGCGGCAGCCTTCTTGGCACGCCCATCATCAATCAGCCCCAGGCCGCCATTCTGGGAGTCGGCAAGATCAGCAAGCGCGCGGTCGTGAACAGCGCCGGCGGCTCATACGGTGCCCCCGTCGATCCCCTTCTGCCCAGCGCCGACGATACCATCTCTATCCGCCCGATGTCCTACCTGAGCCTTGCCTTTGATCATCGCATCCTCGATGGCTTCGGAGCGGACAGCTTCCTGGCAGATGTGGTGCAACGACTGGAAAACTGGGGCGCGTGACAACCGTGGATCACGATTGTGTACCATCCAGAGACCGGTGATCGCCGGCCACTGGAGTCAGCGGAGGAATCTGTGGCAAGCAACTACGACTATGACCTGATCGTCATCGGCTCAGGCCCGGGCGGCTATGTGGCCGCGATTCGCGCCGCACAGCTGAATCTTAAAACTGCCCTCATCGAACGCGAACACCTTGGCGGCGTCTGCCTGAACTGGGGTTGCATCCCCAAGAAGGCGCTCATCAAGAGCGCCGAAGTCCTGGATACACTGCAACACGCAAAGGAGTTCGGCCTCACTTTTGACAACTTGCAGGTTGACTACGGCGCAGCTGTCAACCGTTCACTGCAGATCATTGACCGCCAGACCAAGGGCGTTGGCTTCCTGATGCGGAAGAACAAAATCGACGTCATCGAAGGACATGCCCGCTTCACCGATGCCAACACCCTGCAGGTCAGCGCCGGGCCTCTCAACCCGGATGGCGAGCCGCGCACCGTGACCGCCGCCAGTTTCGTGGTCGCCACCGGCGCCCGCGCTCGCGACCTGCCCGGCGTCGAAGCCGACGGCGAACGCGTCCTGCAGTATCGACACGCCATTCGTCTCAACGAGATCCCCGCATCCATGCTGGTCGTGGGCGCGGGGCCGATCGGCATGGAGTTGAGCCACATCTACGCCACCTACGGCGCACAGGTGACGATCGTCGAAATGTTGGACCAGGCCCTGCCGCTGGAGGATGCCGATGTCGCGCAGGAGGTCGTGCGCGCCTTCCAGAAACGGGGTATCAAAGTGCTGACCTCGAGCCGCACCGAAGACTTTGCAGTCGGCGAACGGTCGGTCACCGTTACGATAAAGGACGTGAACACCGGGAGCGCCCAGTCACTGGAAGTTGAGAAAGTGCTGGTGGCCATAGGTATCTCACCCAATACCGAGGACGTCGGTCTCGACACCGCCGGTGTAACCCTAAACCAGGACGGCTTCATCGAAATCGACGAGTATATGCGCACCAGCCGCCAAAACATCTACGCGATCGGCGACTGCACCGGCAAAATGCCGCTCGCCCATGTCGCCAGCGCCCAGGCGATCGTCGCCGCCGAAAGCGCCGCCGGCCATGCCACCACGCCCATTCCGGCAGAGCGCTACATCTTTATGCCCCGCTGCACGTTCTGCGTACCCCAGGTCGCCAGTCTCGGCATGACCGAAACCGAGGCGCAGGAGGCCGGCTATCCTATCAACGTGGGCAAGTTCCCATTCATGCCCAACGGCGCCGCCCAGGCCCAGGGCGTGCGCAGCGGCTTCGTCAAAATCGTCGCCGACCAGAGATACGGCGAAATCCTCGGCGCCCACATCGTCGGCCCCAACGCAACCGAACTTCTGCCCGAGCTGTCCCTGGCGCAGATGATGGAGCTCACACCCGCTGAGATCGCGCACAACGTGCACGCCCACCCGACCCTGGCCGAAGTCGTAATGGAAGCGGCGCACGGCGTTGAGGGCCAGGCAATACATATGTAGAGACCATGCGCACCGAACCCGAACAGCGCCGGCCAGCTGGGCCCGCCGCGAACCCAAAACGCGCCGCACTCGAGGCAATCTGCCAGCAGCACGGCGTCGCCATCCTCTACAGCTTCGGCAGCCGCGCCAGGGAGACGCTGGCATGGCTGGACGAGCCGGATTCTGTCCTCGCCCCCGGTCCCTCCGATGTCGACCTGGGCGTGAAGCCGCTCCCGGCTACCGACTTCAACTGGAAGGCAGAGGTTGCGCTGGGGCATGCTCTGGAGGATCTGCTGGGAGTGGACCGCGTCGATATTGTAAACCTCGACAGCGCCAACCCCTTTCTGGCAGCCGAAGCCGTTCACGGCGAACGACTCTACGCCGAGAACGAATACGCGGCCGACAACTACGACCTTTACATCCTGCGGCAAGAGGGCGATCTCGCTTTTCTCGAGGAAGAGCGCGCCCGCTTGCTTCTCGGTACTTCCAAGTGACTCCGACCTATATCTCCCGACGCGTCGTTGTAGAGCGCCTATCCCTGCTGAATCATCTGATCGGAGAGATCGAGCGGTTGCCCCTGCACGACGAGGACGCCTTCTTTGCCGATAGTCGCAACGTCCATACAGCCGAGTCATGCCTGCGGCGTGCTCTGGAAGCGCTATTTGGTATTGGTCGTCACATTTTGGGCAAAGGGTATGGCGTTCCTGCGGGGTCCTACAGAAATATCGCAACACAACTTGCCGATAAGGAAGTCCTCAACAAAGGCGAAGAAAAGCTCTTTGTTCAGATGGCAGGCTACCGAAATCGGTTGACTCATGTTTACCATGAAGTCTGCTCGGCGGAACTCTTTCAGGCCTGTGTCGAAGATTTGGGAGACTTGGGGTCTATACGCTCGGCCTATCAACGTTGGATTCGGGACAATCCACACAGGATCGATAATCCCCTGACCGATGCCGATGGACAAGACTGAATATCCCGCATTTCCTCTCGACATAACCGTCCGTTTCGCCGAAACCGATCAGATGGGCGTCGTCCACCACAGCGAGTATGTCGTCTGGTTCGAGGCTGGGCGCGTCGCCTGGATGGCGGCGGCCGGAATGTCCTATACCGAGATCGCCGGCGCCGGCTACAACTTCGCCGTTACCGACCTGCAATGCCGCTACCGCGACGCCATCCGCTTCGGCGACGCCGTCCAGGTCATCACGCGCCTGGGATCACTGCGCAGCCGTCAGGTCGAATTCGTCTACGAAATCCGCAACCCGCACACCCGCGCCATCTACGCCGACGGCCACACGCGGCACACCTGCGTCGACAGCGACGGCCGCATGACGCGCCTGCCGCACTGGATTGCGCAACGATTAACGGGAAAAGTGGGTGGTGAGACCAGCGGGGACAAAGCCTGACACTTCTGCAACAGCCCGTGAAGACCGGTAGAGGTTACGTCTACTGGCGAGGTGGGAAACGTCTCTACCCCTGCGCAAACTCCGCAGAAATCGTCTCCCCTTCGGTCTCCAGGGACGGCAACTCCTCAAGACTGGTCAGCCCAAAATGCTGCATGAACTGGTCGGTTATCGCGTAACGTATTGGTCGGCCGGGTCCTTCCAATCGGTCGAACTCCTCGACCAACCCCTGCTGCAGCAGATTGCGCAGCACGCCGGAACAGTCAACGCCTCGCACCGCCTCCACCTGTGCCCGCGTCACCGGATGCAGATATGCGATGATAGCCAACGTCTCAAGGGCCGGTGCGCTGAACTGTACCCTCAAATCCAGATTGAGAAACTCCTCAACGACCTGGGACGCGGAAGGGTTCGTCACAAGCAGAACGCGACCGTCGCGGCGCTGCAGGCGCAGCCCCCGATTCTCCTCCTCATACTCCTGCTGCAAGGCGGCCAGTGCTTTGGTCACCTCCACTTCAGGGCAACCTGTCGCCTGGGCAAGCTGCGCTGGCGTAACCGGGTCCCCCGCCACGAACAGCAGGCTCTCCAGAATGGCGCTCAACTTCACGCTTCCCACTCATCCTCAAAGGGCAGATGGCGCATACGCACGTCCAACTTGCCGAGCCGCAAACCCATATCCTCTTCGACAATATCCCGCGTCGATTCCACCACCTCGTCCGTCTTCATCGGCACGTCGATATTGGGCGCGGTCTCGACCTCCAACTGAATGTCGACCGCATTGCCGCGGGATTTCACGTCCGGAAACACTGTAATCACATCGGCAAGCTGGTCCAGATGCCAGGTCAGGCGGCGCGCGATGCTCTCTGTGTCCAACTCCACCGAGCTGCCTTTCACCGTCTTCATGCGCACCCCGCGCTGGCGATGGGGCCACAGTTCCAACCACAGCAGACTGCCGAAAATGAGCACCGCGACAGAGCCCACTGCTACTTGGCCGATCAGGTAGTTCATGCTGTTCGCCTGATGTTGCGCACGCAGAAACTCTTGGGCCACCGACAGACTGCCCACGAGCGCACCAAAAGTACTGTCTGGAAATACCGCCGCATAGACAGTGCCCGCCAGGAGAGCCAGCCAAAGCACAACCACGACGATTCGATTGAATACGTTGATCACATTCGGATTCAGACCCGCAATGCCTTCACTGGTTTCCAATTGTCCATCCGTCAACCTGAGGAGGACGGACTACCGGAAACTTTCCGCTGACTTTCAACGCCGCAAAAGAAACTCCGTCCTTCGATTATACATTACAGCGTTATACGCCGCGAAGCAAGGGATTTAGCGTCTCCACCACCACGCGCGGCCGAGGGTCAACCAGGCCAGCACCAACCAGAAAAGCCCGCCCGCCAGGCTGAGCCGCAGACCGGTCTGCCAGGTAGTCGGCGTGTACGCGAAGATGACCTCACTCTCTCCGGCCGGCACCGGTACGCCGCGAAATAGGATGTTGGCCGGAACAACGTCCACCGCCTCCCCGTTGACCACCGCATGCCAGCCGGGATAATAGGCATCCTTCAATACGAGAACACCCGCCCGCCCGGAGCGCACGCGGATGACGATCCGTTCGGGCGCATACGAGATGATCGAGACCTCCCCTCTCGATGCCGGTGCGCCGGCCTCGTCCGCGAGCCCCCAGGCCGCCACCGCCTCAGCGCTTGCCTCGACGACCGCCGCCTGCGAGTCGCCAACCGCAGCCAGGTCGCGCAGCACCGTTACAGCGTCGTCCGGCGATGAGACTTGCCGCACCGTCTCGAACAGTTGCGCCCGCCCGCTGCCTCCGAGCCGCGCGTAGATCTTGACGTCGCCGCTGTGTACGCGTTGAAAGCTGCCGCGGTCACTGGGAAGAAGCGGAACGAAGGTATTGGTGCGCTCGTCAATGAGCGTAATCGCCCGCACCACCAGCCCGGTGGAGCCGCTGTCTTCTGCCAGCGCGATCTCCAGCTGTACCGGGCGGGCGGCCTCCGGTAGCGCAAAGCGAGCCAGGTACTCCTCCTGCCCAGTTTCACCGTCACGAAAAACCATTGGAGCGTCCCCGCTGCTGGCAAACACTGACTGGGGTTCCGCCGCTTCAAAGGCGCCTCCTCCGCTGCCGGTGAGCAACCTGCCTATTGCGATACGCTCACCGCCTACCAGCGCCGTTACTTCCGCTATGGGCTGATTGGCGGTGCCAGCTTGTGTTTCGTCGGAGTCTGAGATTACAAAGCCGACGACATCCACCGCGGTCGCCTCGAAACTGTGCGGCACGTCAACCGTCAGTCGAGCCCCCCCTCCAGTCCCATCGCCGGCTGCGTCGCTCGCGCCATCAGTTTCCAGAGTCGCGCCGATCTGGCGGTCGTAATACACACCGTCGACCCACAAATCACGTACCTTGTCGGTAACGACAAAGCCGACGTCCATCAACTCGAGAATGTCGCCGTGTGGAACCGTCTGCAACTGTTCACGTACGCGGCCGTCAGGCACCAGTTCATCCGGCGGAATCAGCAGCGACAGAAAGGCATTGTAGCGCTGCAGAGGCAGCACGCCGCCGTCGAATCCGTCTACAGTGGGGATGCGCCACAGCAACGACAGGTTCGGCGCCAGGATCTCCTGTGACTTGAGCGCGATGATGAACTCCCTGAAGCCGGCTTCGCTCAGCTGTGGACGCGTGCCGCCGCGCAGGATGCGCCGCCAGTCGGGCATGTCTCCCGGATCGAACGTGATATCGCTGATGCTTAGCAGCCGCCCCGCGGCTGCAGGGTGAAGCCCTCGCCCCGGCTCCGTCAGCAGGTGAGCAGACGCGGTTCGCACGTCGTAGACGGCCTGGGGCGCGGTCGGCTCTGTATGCGGCAGCGCACGCGCCGCCAGGAGCAGATCGAGCGCCAGGACCGCAAGCAGCACCGCGCCGGCGGCGTTAGACAGGCGCAGCGAGACCGCCTTACTGCCGGCGGCGTCTCTCAACCTGTGCCAAAGCCACTCCGCCCCAACTCCTGCTAGCACAGCCATCCCTAGCGTGTAGAGCATCATCCAGCGGGCAGGCGTGCGGAACAGATCATAGCCGGGAATCACATGATAAAAGAGAAACGAGAATGGGTTCCATCGTCCTAACGCCAGGAACAGGCCCAGAAAGGCAAAAAAGAGCCCGCACAGTGCAGCCAAGGACCAGTGACCCACTGTCCATGGCCGCCTCCCGGCCGTCGGCTGAAGACGACTCACCACCGCGACCAGGGCCAGCAGCAGCCCCACCGCACCCACATAGGCGACAAACTCCGTGTACCCGAGCGTAGCAAAAACAACGCTCAAGTCGCGCAGTCCGTAGGAGGGCAACAGAGTCCAATGGAGCAGCAGCGGCCGCAAACTGAAGCTGGTCACATCCACGTAGCTGAGCCCGCCGCTCCGCAACCCCAACTGGCTCAGTTCCAGCGTAGGCAACAGTTGCGCGGCGGCGAGCAGGACACCCAGAAGGACCCCCAGCACATAAATGAAGAAGGAGGCGGCAAGGTGACGGATTCCGCGCGTATACGAACGCAGGCTCGTCGCCAGCAGCCATGCACCCACACCGAACAGATTGATATAGGTCGTTTGCGTGTGGCCGGCCAGCAGAGTGAGCGCCACAAACATGGCGAAAGGCAGGAGCAAAGCCGCGTAACGCCAGGCAAGGGAAGCAAGACGCGAGGAGCCGGTAACCCCCTCTCTCTCCTCACCTCTCTTCGCTCTTTCCGCCGACGCCCACCTCCCTTCCAACGCCCACAGAAGCCAGGGCAGCCAGGCTGCCCCGTTCATCTGATTGATGTGCCCCAGCAATCCGCCGTAGAATCCGCTCCCCGCCAGAACCAGTCCCGTGCCTACCGCGGCCAGCCATCCCATCCCCCAGCGCCGCATCAACGCGAAACCGCCCACGGCCAGGATCCAGGCATGGATGGCGCCGCTCCAGTAAAGTTGCCGCGTCACCGGCAGCCAGCTCAGCGGCCAGTGTAAAGGATAGAGCGCCGCAGCCTGCGGATTGGCAAGGAATGGCGCACCCATAAAGATGTACGGGTTCCAGAAAGGAATCCGGCCCGCGCGCAGCGAGGCTGCTGCATAGTCGCGGTAGGGATAGAAGTAGTGGAGGATGTCCCCGCTGGCCAGTACTCGGTCCGTAAACAGGAGGCGGTAGAAGAGAAGCAGGACGAAAAGAGCCAGGATCGAAGCGGCTGAAAGGAGGGGCAAAAGGCGGCGTATCCAACTGCGGCGGCTACTGTTCAGAAACACCGCAAACAAAGGTCCACCGGTGCTTAGTCCCTGAAACGGTACCTGATCAGCGTAGCAATGGCCGTAAACCCGTCCCGCCAGGTAAGTTTCTTGCCTTCATGGAACTGGCGCCCGTTATAGCTGATTGGCGTTTCAAAAATCGGGTAGTTGCGTTTGAGGATCTTGGCCGTCAGTTCGGCTTCGATCTCGAACCTCTGGCTGTGGAGGGTCATCCCTTCGATTACACTCCGCCGGAAGCACTTATAGCAGGTCTCCATGTCGGTCAAAACCGTACCGTATAACAGATTGGTAAACCAGGTGACCCCTTTATTGCCGATCGTGTGTGCAAGGCTCATGGCCGCACGCGGGCCGCCGAGAAAGCGGCTGCCATAAACAACATCGGTGCGCCCCTCCAATATAGGGGCGAGAAGCTTGACATAGTCCCCAGGATTGTATTCAAGGTCGGCGTCTTGCACGACGAAGATTGCACCGGTCGCCGCCTCAAAACCCGTGCGCAAGGCCGCGCCCTTGCCCCCATTGCGTTCATGATAAATGATGCGCAAATCTTTCGACTCTTCCGCCTGCAATCGGGCTAGAATGTCCCGCGTTCCGTCGGTAGAGCCGTCATCAACAATGATGATCTCCTTTTCCAGTTGGCTGGCGCTGCCGTTCAGATCCGTCGCGCCATCTGTTTTGACCGTCAACGGGACCGCGCGCACGCGGCGGATTATCTCCTCCAGCGTGCCTATTTCATTGTAGACCGGCATGATGATCGACAGGCGTGTCGCAGGCGGGGCCCCATCTGTAGATTTCATAATACAGCTGTCATTCGTGACCTAACACACCAGTGCTCTGAGCAGGTCACAGTCGTCTGGCTATTCACCGGCCTGATGGGCGAGAATGATCGCCTCGGCCACTGCCTTCATCGGCTTGCGGTTGTTCATACTCATCTTCTGAATACGCCGAAAAGCTTCGGCCTCATTCATATTCTGTAGTTGCATCAGTATGCCCTTCGCGCGCTCAACCGCTTTGCGCGTTTCGAGCGTCTCCTTCAGGTCATCGATCTCATTCTCCAATGTTCGAAACTCGCCGAAACGCGCCAGCGCCACCTCGATCGCAGGAGTCAGATCGCTCTCGCGGAACGGTTTGACCAGATAGCTGACAACACCGGCCTCCTTGGCGCGTTGCACCAACTCCTGCTGGCTGTATGCGCTCAACAGCAGCACCGGGGCCAGTCGCTCCTCCGTCAGAACGCGCGCAGCCTCAATGCCATCCACGTCCGGCATCTTGATGTCCATGATCACGATGTCCGGTCGAAGTTCCCAACTCAGGTTGATGGCGCTTTGCCCGTCACCTGCCTCGCCGACGACCAGGTAACCCAGGTTGGTCAGCATCTCCCGCAGATCCATCCGAATGAGGGATTCATCATCTGCGATAATTATGCGCGTACGCTCCACAGTCTATCCCTTTCCCGGTCGCCAAATGTAAAGTACTCGGAGTCGGCAGCTGGCTAAAATACTGGCGGCTGGAGGTTCGTTTTCGATGGTTGCTGGTTCTGTTCGTCTCTGATCGCCTGCCGCATCAGCTAAACTACGACAGATTCTAAGGTGATTGAACGTTTTGGAAAAGTGACGATTGCCCGCGTGCCCCCGTACGTGCCCTCGTTGGCGCCAGCGTCATCGCCGTTCACCTGTTCAAATAACAGATTGCCCTTTAAGTCATCAGTGACAAGCGTATAGACAATCTGCAACCCTAAACTGCGGCTCTCATCCGGATCGAAGTCGGAAGGCAGTCCCAACCCGTTGTCCAGCAGCGTGATGCGTACCTCGTCCCCCAGGTCTTCGAGCGCAATGCGTATTTCACCGTTTTGTCGGTCCCGCAGACCATGTTCCATCGCGTTCATCAGCAGTTCGTTGACAACGAGGGCAGAGGCGGTGGCCTGACTCGCTGGAAGGCGGATATTCGGACCCTCCATTGCAATCTCCACCTGTTGTCCCGGGTTGATTGAAACCTGTTGGGCCTGCCCCAGGATGCGCTGGCATACGTCGCGGATGTTGATCGGGCGGTGTTCATCCTGGCTCAGGTATTCGTGAATCACCGACATGCTCAGAATGCGGTTCACCGCGTCGGTCAACTGTTGTTGGCCCTCTTCGCCCTGGAATCGACGGCTTTGAATGCGCAGGATGGCGGCAATAGTCTGCAAATTATTCTTTACCCGGTGATGCACCTCCTGGATCATCGCCGATTTGACCTTGAGTTCGCGCTCGCGCTGCACCGTCTCCGTCGCGTTATGCACCAGCACCAACACGCCATCGACCTGCGGCGCCTCCTCTGTCGGCATCGGTTTCGTCCAGGGCAGTTGCCGGCGCACCCGCCGTTGCATCAGGTACAGAGCGCCGCGCGGCGCACGCAGCGGGATCGCGGTACGTACCCAGACGCGCCCGTCTTCGCTCTCATGCCGCGTCTGCACACAACAGTTGGCCTGCATCGCCTGGGTCACTATCTCTTCGTCCGCATCCTCCAGATCAGAAACCGGTGCACGCCGCATGTCCGCCACAAGACCGATTGAGCGAAACAGGTTCATGGCGATGCCGCTCATGTAGCTGATGCGGAAATGCTCATCTACCAGGTAGATTCCGTCCAGGCTCCCGAACCCCCCTGAGATTTCGGCCGTCTCAATCTCACCTTGCACTGCCATCCTTTGCAGCCAGCGTACGGCATCGCGGAATGGCCGCTCGCGGCGCCGGTGCCGCTCATACTCAATCAGATTTGTCTCGATGAGCAGAGCCGCAATCGCCTGATTGACAGCGTTGTGAACCGTGTACACCTGCTGGATAACAGGGGCGCCGCTGCTGGTGCGCTCAGGGGGAATCTTGCTCTCTGCCATCCTGTCTCTGCGGTCTTCCATCAGGGCCCGGTGAACGGTTGGCTGGGCAGTAAATGTGTAAGTGCGCCCGGTCATGTCATCCTGGTAAATGGATGAAAGCGAATGGGGCGCAGCGTGCTGGCCAACCAGGATCTGACCAACTGGGACGCGTTGCATCGTAGGTGACTCGATGAACTCAAAGTGTGAGGGGGATTCTTCCTGGGGGTCCATCAAACAGCAGAGCATTACGTCAGAACGGCTGACGTCGGCCGTGATGGCCAGACCGGCTTCGATCCGATAGAGCAACGCGATATCGCGCTCGGTCAATGAGGAACAGGAGTTGACCCGGCTATCCATCTCTGTTTGTGGGCTTCTCTGTGCCCTTCAAAACAGCGTCTCTGCCGCTTTCGTCCTCAAAAAGTCACCGCGGGATAAAAAATGCCGTCGTAGAATAAACCTGTTCCCGACGGCAAGTTCCAAGACGTACGTAAGTTGGCATAGTAGTCGGACCACCGGGGTCAGACAGTAATGTGACGGCTCAACCATGCTGCAAACGAGTCGGGGAGAGAGGATTTGAACCTCCGACCTCTTCGTCCCGAACGAAGCGCGCTACCGAGCTGCGCTACTCCCCGAAAGTGTGCAAAAGTATAACGCAAGTTGAAATTAAAGAGCAAATTGGTCTGTCCGCAGTTGGACGGGGTGGCATCCACTCCCGTACCCCGCCCGTCCACCACCCAAATCAGACCAGATTCACCGGCCACTTCCTCTGCTAGTGTCGATTGGCTCCGAATTCGCAACTACCAGACCATAATCAGTGCGCAACGATGAACGAGGCGGGGCGAAGTTCTCTCTCCTTACTCCTTTTCAAACCTGTCACCTATCAATCGCTGCATTCACTGACCACTGCGGTTCGGCGATATGCGGGACGCCTCTCCCTGTCCCCAAAATCTCCGCAGCCCTACGCGTCCGCAGGCGCCTGCAGCGCAGCCAGCAACTCCTCGGCTTCCCGCCGCTTGTCCGGGTCCTCATTGCGAGCGATGATACGCTGCAGCGTCGAGATGGCCCGTGTATCCCCCTCGTTTGCCATCTTGATCGCCATCTCGTCGCGCCTGTCGTGATAGCTGTTGTCATATTCCCGAACTTCGAGGTCCCACTCTTGCCAGTAGTACTTCAGGTCCAGATCGGGCCAGTCCGCGTAGACCTCCTCCCAGGTACTGGGCTGGCTGTGCGGTTGCAGACTGCCGGGCGCAATCGGTTCGCTGGCCTTCTGGTAGCGGGCGTCCATCGACATGCGCAACCGGTCGGAACTGTTCGGCAGCCCCTTGTGGACCGTCATGCTGTGGAAAATGAGCACATCCCCTAGCTGGAACGGGCTGTATGCCCAGGTGCCCTCAAGCGGGTCGATTACCTCCAACCCCCCGGCCCCCATCGCCGGCTGGAAGTCGTAGACACCGCGTCGATGCGACCCGGCCGCAACCTGCAGTCCCCCCAGCTCGGTAGGCAGATCGCCCAGCGGGATCCAGGCCGTATAGGTGTCGGCAGTACCCTGGATCGGGATGAAGTCCTGGTGCGGCGGCGTGGTGAAAGCTTCGCGCTGGGGGAAGATCGTGCGGCCGATGATGCGGGGGTGCGGAAACACCGGCTCCTCGAACATGCGCTCGAACAGACCCGTCAAATTGGGGTGATGCTGGATGGCGTGAAATTCTGGTAGCTTGTACATGGCATGGTACTTCTGCATGTACTCCGGCTCCGGTTCGACACAGAACCCGTTCAGATCAGCGACCGCGTCTGCCAGAGGCGTGTCGGGCTGTACCCAACCGGCAGCGCGCGCGATCTCAAGGATCTGCATGCGCAGCTCCTCGACGACCGCAGCAGGGAGCAAACCGCGGATGAACAAATAGCCGTCCCGGTCCATCCGCCTGCGCAGTTCGGCGCCATCCTGCAGGAAATCAGTTGAATCAAGAAATGGTTGCATTGGATTCTCTCCTGTGATACCCGCTTCCAATTGGGCGAATTGAACTAAACTCTCCTCCCCGGGCAGCCTACCTCCCGCGTCAGCGCCAGGAATCAAACGGGTTGTGCGGATCGGTCAACGGCAGAGCCACGCGTGCGCCGGCGATATGCGAAGCGTGCGCGGCCATCGCCCATCCAAGATGACGGCCGGCGGTTCTCCCGTCCAGCAATGGAAACTCCGGCTCGCGGCCATCGAGCATGTCAAGCATCGAGCGCGCCATGCGGTGGTGCGCCTTGACCCATTTGTCGTCGTCCGGCGGCGGCTCAGACGGAATCACCTGCCAGCGGTCATCGTTGAATAGTCCCGGACTGACCAGCGGGTGATAGTAAATATCCGGCTGGTTGCTCATCGGGCCCGGCAGCGAGAGCGTCCCGGTCGTGCCGTGAATGTCGATGCGGTAGGGGCGCTCCTTATGGTCGCCTTCGTAAGACTCAAAGTCGGCGGCGAAACCGTCATTGAAGACGTAATAGGCGCGAATGCCGTTGCCGGCGACCAGCCCCATTCCCTCGGCGCCCTGCATGAGATCCTCCGGCGTAGCGTCGCGGCCGTCCTGCGTGATGTGGGCGTGACACCAGAGCGGCTGCCCCCAGACCTGCCACAGGAAATCAAAGAAATGGGGATATAGGTCGAGGAACAGCTGGTTGCCCCCTTCGTGGCCGTTCATGCCGTAAATGCGGGCGAGGCGGGGTTCACCGATCTTGCCCCCCTTGATCAGGGGAATGGCCACATGCTGGATGGGTGGATGGCCGCGCCACGGGCAGGCGACAATGAGGAGTTTGCCGTTCTTCTCGCATGCCGCCACCATCTCATCGACCTGGGCCGGCGAGGCCGCAATCGGTTTCTCGATGTAGATGTGCGTATCGGCGTCCGCGGCGGCCATGGCCAGTTCATAGTGGTCGCCGATCTCGCGCGTGGCAATCACGATGATGTCAGGACGCTCCTCCGCCAGCATCTGCCGGTAATCGGCGTACCCCTTGGCCGCACCCGTACGTTCGAGCGCCTGCTGACGGCCAGCATCGTCTGGGTCAGCGAGCGCTACAATGTCGGCGCCCTCTACGCCGACAAAGGCCTCGTCGACATAGTGGCCATAATTCCCGCGACCGGTATGTCCGATGATCGCGACTCTGTAAGTCATATTTCCTCCACAGTAATGGGTTCACGCACCTTTGCTTGAAAGGAAGGCAAAGAGGTTGAGAGAGTGGGCCGCAGGCGAATACTGTTTCCTTTAATTAAGGAGGACTCCTGCACTGCGGCCTGCTTTTCGACAGAGTTGAGCAGGGCAAAAATAAAGTGTGCCTCCAGGCTATCGGCTCCCTGAGTTCTTGGGAGATAGCTCTGGTGCACTCTCGTCTATCAACTGCTGTTGCTTAGAATAGAGTATCGTCCCTACGCGCTGAATGTGCTCAATCAGGTCGGGATCACCGATGTCGCCAAAGATGGAAAGATCGATCATGTATGGCAGAAGCAGGTCATCCAAATCAACAGCGATTCTGTGGCGCACGCTTAGCGTCAGGTCGGCCCCGCCACAGAGTGTCAGATCGATGTCAGAGCCATTCTTGTGGGAGCCTTTGGCGCGCGAGCCGTATAGGACCGCCTTTTCCACCTGTGGGTAACGGTTCAGGACGGCGCAAATTTTCTGGGTCACCGAGTCTGACAGGCCGTTTCCATGGCACGTTTGAGTAGAAAGATTCATGACGACTCCCCTTGTTTCAGGCGCGCGAGTCTTATATGCAATTCTTGAAATTCTACAAAGTACTTGTCGAGAATCGCGGCAACAATTTGGGCGGCTGTGGCTTCATTGTAGGTATGTGTCGTCAGGTTTCTGCTTTGTATCATCTCCATCCACGTTTCGCCGTTCCCGATCAAGTTGGCGCCAAAGGCTGCGCGGGTCGAGTCTCTCGAACCGTATAGGTCACGCACGCCGCGCGCTTCAAGAAAGTCCTTAAGCGTTTTCCACGCAAGTTCGTGCGTATAATCAAATCCCTGTATCAACCCCTGAGCTTCCAACCGCGAGAGCTGCCGTTGTCCCGCCAACTCGACAGCTTCCTGCAATTGGGAAAACGCTTTGTCAAACTGATTGGATCTCTGGATCCAGCGGACGTCTTGACTACTCATGGAGTAACTCCACTGAAAGTGCGATTCAGCGTTTTGTCCAGGTCCCTTGCGCCAAAGGCTCTATCGCTATTCGTACGGCATACGATAACTTGACCCTTGGAAGTTCCCCTCCCATCTGCGATGCTGCGCGCAATTCGTCCTGCCCCGAAAATCTAGCACAACTCACCATCCAGTACTGAATCGTCTTTCAGATTCTGAAGCCTCTGCCGGTCCACTCACCCTAGTCGTCATCTCCGATTCACGATAAGCATAGGTCAGACTGAGATACAATAACCGCAGGCCGGCATGCGCTCCCTACGCGCCTGCCCATTATACCCCACATTCATGCCGTCTCAGCATCCCTCATCCAGACTTCTTGCAGACCGCACAATTCACTCCTGACGCCCCCTCCGTGCGAATACCATACGCAGCCCATACGCTTATAAAACGAAACTGGTTTTCTGTACTGGAAACAGGACCCAAATGGGTTTACAACCACGCCGTTATCTGATAAAATATACTATTGGTTAACTGTAGCGGTTTAGATACTGTCTGTCCTGAAAGGGTTAACGAACAGAGAAATGAAGATGGAATCTCACCAACAACCCAAGGCCCGCGCAGACGTTTACCGGCGACTCATCGGCTTTCTGCGACCCTACTGGAAGCAGGCGGCCTTTGCATACTTCTCGGTACTCTTTGCTTCGCTGCTCAATCTGTACATTCCCCAGATCCTGAAGGACGCCATTGACCAGGGCGTCGAGGGCCAGCGCGCCGGTGCACTCTTCACGGCGGCCGGATGGATCCTCGGCATCGCGGTCGTGCGCGGCGTCGCCGCCTACGGTCAGCGCTATTACGGTGAATGGCTCACCCATCGCGTGGCCTATGACCTGCGCAATCAATTCTTCAACGCGGCCCAGAAGCTCCCCTTTGCCTTCCACGACCGCTCGCAAACCGGCGACCTGATGAGCCGGGCAACCAGCGATATCACCGAGACGGAGCGCTTTGCCGGCCAGGGGCTGATGGATCTGACGGCGTCACTCCTTCTGCTTGGAGGCGTCATCGTCGCCATGGTGCTCGAAAGTTTCAGCCTCGCTCTGTTCGCGCTGATTCCTCTTGCCTTGTTGCTGGTGTTGACCCTCCGCTTCGGTATGGTCATCCGACCCCGCTTCAAGCGCGTCCAGGAGCAGATGGGCCAGCTCTCCTCCACCATGCAGGAGAGCATGACCGGTATCCAGGTGGTGAAGGCGTTTGCCCGCGAAACGGACGAACTGCGAAAGTTCAACGCCGCCAACGAGGATTGGTTCGCCAAACGTTTCGGCATCATCAAAATCTGGGCCAACAACTGGCCAACCTTTACCTTCATCCTCTTGATCAGCAACGTTTTGCTCCTCTTCATAGGCGGCCCGCTGGCGATCGAGGGCACGATAACGGTTGGTTCGCTTTTTGCTATGCTGGCCTATGTCATGATGCTCAACGGCCCCGTACAACGACTCGGTTTTCTGGTTAACATGGCCGCCACATCCGGGGCCAGCGCGACTCGTGTGTTTGAGATCATCGACACGCCCCCTGAAGTGGAGGAACAAGAGAACCCCTCCGTTCTGCAAGACGCGCTCGGCGCCGTGAACTTTGAGAGCGTCAGCTTTGGCTACGAGGGCGGGCCAAGGGCGCTCGATAACATAGACTTCGAGGTGGAGGCGGGACAGACTGTCGCTCTTATCGGGCCGACCGGTAGCGGCAAATCCACGATTACCAATCTCATCCCCCGCTTCTACGACCCGGCTAGCGGCGTCGTCCGCATCGATGGACACGACGTGCGCAGCCTGACATTGGACAGCCTGCGCCAGCATATCGGAACCGTCCTCCAGGACCCGTTCCTGTTCGGAGTGACAATCGCCGAGAATATCGCCTACGGTATGCCGGCCGCATCGCCCGACGCAATTGTCGCCGCAGCCAAAGCCGCGCGAGCGCACGATTTCATTATGGAGTTCCCCGCAGGCTACGAAACAGTGGTTGGCGAGCGAGGCGTTACCCTCAGCGGCGGGCAAAAACAGAGGGTGGCGATCGCACGTGCGTTGCTCTACGAACCTCGTATCTTGATACTGGACGACTCCACCAGCAGCGTCGACACCGAGACCGAGCATCTGATCCAGCAGGCGCTCAACGTTCTGATGAAAGGGCGTACGACCTTTATCATCGCCCAGCGGCTTCTTACCTTAAAGAACGCCGACCAGATCTTCGTCTTGGATGGCGGCCGCATTGTCGAAAAGGGCCGCCACGATGAACTGCTGGCCGCAGGTGGGTTCTACCGCAGCATCTATGATCTGCAACTGCGCGACCAGGAGGAGTTCGCAGCGCTGGACGCACAGTTGCGTGAACATGCCGCGACGGGACATGAAAGCCCGGACCGCTCCCATGTCCCGCCAAAGGTATTTGCCGGCGCTGTGGAAGAAGGGAGAAACTGAGATGAGCAACTCAAATGGCAATGGAACTGTTGCTCACTCCTACCGAGAGAACGGACAGGCTTACTCCCCACAAAGTGAGACAGGTATGGTAACCGAGAAACTCCCGCGCCAGCGAGACGTGTTCGGCCGCGAACAGGGGGTCCGAGTCATCCCGGACAGCAGCCTGTCGGCCGTTGAACAGGAAAGGCTGCGCCGGGAGCGCAAAATTCAGGACCTGTTGCCGGACGAAGAGGAGGCGCAGGAAAAGACCTACGACAGCCGGTTGGTTAAGCGGCTGATGGTATATGTAGCCGTCTACAAGCGAGAGTTCGTCATATCACTCCTACTGATCGTCGCAACTTCTGTCTTGAGCGTAGGAACGCCTTGGATTATCCAGCGGGCCATTGACGAAGGCATCCGCGCCGGCAATTTGAGCACACTGCGTTTCTGGACATTTCTCTTCCTGGCCGCGATCGCGCTGGAGTGGGTTACAAGCCGCGCCCGCCTCACAGTGATGGCCTATGCCGGCACCCGCATCGTAACCGACATTCGCAGTCAACTCTTTCGCCATCTGCATACCCTGTCGATGGGCTTCTTCAATGACTACAGCGTTGGCCGCCTGATGAGCCGGCTGATCAGCGATGTAGGCGTGCTCCAGGATTTCGTCACCTGGTCGATCACCGGGCTGGCACGGTCGGCATTCATCCTCATAGGGATTATCCTGGCGATGCTGTTCCTGAACTGGAAGTTGGCATTGGTGACCTTTGCAGTCCTGCCGGCGATGATCGTGCTCACCAACTATTTCCGCCGCTATGTGCGCCAAGCTTATCGCGCCGCAAGGCAACGCCTGTCATTGATTAATGGCTTTCTCAACGAATCGATAACCGGCATCCGCGTGACCAAGAGCTTCTCCCGCGAGCAGGCCAACTCGCGCCATTTCGAAGATCTCAACCGCTCCTACTTTGACGCCAATGTCCGCACCACCCAGCTGGCTGCCTACTTCTTCCCCGGGGTCGACTTTATCGGCTCGTTCGCTACTGCGCTAGTGGTCGGTGTCGGCGGCTGGCTCATTGTGGGCGACCAGCTGACCGCCGGCGTTCTGGCGGCATTCGTGATCTGGGTGGATCGCTTTTTCGAACCAATACGTGAACTGTCGCGACGCTACTATACCTTCCAGGCGGCCATGGCCGCGAGCGAGCGCCTCTTTGCCCTTCTCGACACCGAGCCGGATCTGAAAGACGCGCCCCATGCCTTCGCGCTGCCGCCGATCGCGGGCCGGGTCGACTTGGAAAACGTTCACTTCAACTACAAAGAAGATGAACCTGTTCTGCGTGGCGTGACCATCACTGCCGAACCGGGCGAACGAGTTGCCCTGGTCGGTGAAACCGGTGCCGGCAAGAGCACCGTCATCCGTCTCATCGCCCGCTTCTTCGACGTGACCGGCGGGGCCGTCCTGATAGATGGCCACGATGTTCGCGATGTAACGCAGGCCAGTCTACGGGCACAGTTGGGCATAGTGCTGCAGGACAGCTTTCTCTTCGATGGCACGATCCGCGAGAACATCCGCTATGGCCGGTTGGACGCCACCGACGCCGATGTGGAAGTTGCCACAGTTGCCGTTGGCGCCGATGAATTCATCCGCAAGCTGCCCAATGGCTACGACACACAGGTGGGAGAAAACGGTGTCAATCTCAGCGTCGGACAGCGCCAGATCGTCTCCTTCGCACGCGCCTTGCTGGCGGACCCTCGCATCCTGATCCTGGACGAGGCCACCAGTTCCATTGACACGACGACCGAGCGTCAGATTCAGGCCGGCTTGGAACAGCTGCTCAAGGGGCGTACCAGCTTTGTCATCGCCCACAGGCTCAATACAATTGTCAATTCGGACAAGATTGTTGTGCTGGATCAGGGGCAGGTGTTGGAAGAAGGCAGCCACGAAGAGCTGCTGACGCGACAGGGCCGCTACCACCAGCTATACACGATGCAATGGGCGGTGGAAAGCGACCCGCGAGCCAAAAATTACATCTTGAACTAGTTGTACTATGACGAGGAGTGAGGAACCAGATCATTCCTCACTCCTCGTCTGCCGCCTTTAACTTTCCTCGATTTCAACTTTCTCCATCACATCTCCTTGCTGAATCGCATCGACGACATCCTGGCCGCTGCGCACTTTGCCGAAGACGGAGTGTTTATTGTCTAGCCAGTTCGTTGCCACATGGGTGATGAAGAACTGGCTGCCGTTCGTGTTGGGTCCGGCGTTGGCCATGCTGAGCACGCCGGGTCCGTCATGCACCAGTTCCGGATGAAATTCGTCGTTGAACTGGTAGCCGGGGCCGCCCCGCCCACTGCCGGTAGGGTCGCCGCCCTGAACCATGAAATCGGCAATTACGCGGTGAAAGCTGACGCCGTCGTAATAGCCGTCGCGTGCCAGCGCTACGAAATTGTTGACCGTGTTCGGCACCTTGTCGGCGTAAAGGTCAATGACGATATCCCCGCGGTTGGTCTGGATCCTGGCCGTGTAGCTCTTCGTCGGATCGATGTGCATCGCCGGGGGAGATGAATACTGCGTCACAAGCATTTCCTTTCGGTGTCTGAATGAGTAAAGTGGCCCTCCCGCCTCTCTCAGCAAAGGTGTCGCTTGCAGCGGGTAGAGCCAGTGTCACGAAAGCAGCGCGGAGGATACCGGCCGGACTCTGTCTGCATTATAGTGCCCTTTCCTCGATGAACAACAATCAGCGCCGACTGCGCGCTCGATAGGGCGATCTTTCTTTACCTCTCATCGGTGACTGCTGAGTCCCTGCCCAATGGCGATCAATATTCAGCATGTCGAAGATGCTTCTCTTTTCTCACTCCTCTCCACTCCACTCTCTCCTCGCATTTGGGCGGTCGGGCCTATTCGGCCCTCCCTTGTGCG
>JAPPKT010000526.1 GCA_028819675.1 Caldilineaceae bacterium
GGCCAATAACCTGGTCGTTCTGCAGATCCGTCCCTGGCTCTGGATACCGCCGGGCCTTGCCGTGATCCTTTGTGTGCTTGGCTTCAACTTCGTTGGCGACGCGCTGCGTGATGTCTTCGATCCCCATCGACAGCAATAGTCTCGCCCGTTTGCCCGCTGATCTCTTGTAAGGTTACCTGGACCGCACATCCGCTACGACTGAGCACCGAAACGGAAAGATTTCCTATAATGAGCGTGCCCCCAAGTCGTATCCGAGCCCAGGTGGACGCAGGCAACCTCTCAGCGAAGTCTCTGTCATCGACGGGCTCAACACAATTCCAGTAGAATCACAGCAGGTAAGGAGATAAACCTCGTGAGAAGAGCAGATCTGCACGTCCATACTCATGCGTCCTCCGACGCATCGTTTGACCCGGAGGAGGTCTTCAGCATTGCCATGGCGCGCGGACTGACGGCCGTGACCTTCAGCGACCACGACACCATCGATAGCATTGCGGAAGGCCAACGACTCTCGACCACTTACGACGTGACCTTTTTGCCCGGCATCGAGATCACAAGTTCGTGGCGCGGGATACCGGCCCACGTTTTGGGCTTTTTCCGCGATGGTCCGCTTCCTTCTCTGGAAGGTTTTCTGGCCGATGAAATCTGGTCGGTGAGAAGAAGGTACAGTGTCGCCTTGCTGGAATATTTGCAGGGGAAAGGCACAAAGGTGACCATCGCTGAATACGACGCCGAGGTGAAGGCTCAGGAACATTCCGAGTCGACAGCATTATATAGGCTGCTGCTGAAAAAAGGCGTTGTGTCGAATCAAAAAGAGTTCATGGCCTTGCGGGAGGAGTCCGGCGTCCGGGTTCTCCACCCACCGATACCGGAGGTAATTCCGGCTATTCACGAGGCCGGCGGCATTGCCGTGGTAGCTCATCCCGGCCACGACACGGGCGTCGTTTTCACGTTCGACGAAGAGAATATCGCTGCCCTGGCTGACGAAGGACTCGACGGTGTCGAGGTGTTCCATCCCGCGCACACCGAGGCCCAAGAGGACGACTATGTACGGATATCAGATCGCCTCGGACTGGTCAAGACCGGTGGTTCGGACATGCACATACCGCGCCCGGAGCCCCAAAAGATGGTCGGCGGCACGTATTGTGATTGGGATGGGGTGCTCGAGTACCTGGATGGCTAGACCCTTGTGAAGGGTCAGAGGCAGTTCTCAGCACGCGCAGGGGCGCGAAGAACACCTTTCTTTTTTCCGGGGAGGGCCACAAAGGGACACGAAGGGTACACCAGGGAGGCAACAACCAGGGCACCCACAAGGCGTGCCCCTACGGGCTGGCGGGAGAGGGCACGCACAAGGAGTGCCCCTACGGTTGGGATGGCTGGTTGAAACGTCAACGAGCCCTAGTTATTATACGCTTCCACGAAACCCCATTCCTCCAACCGACTAATCCAGCGCGCACGCCTGGGGTTATTTTCGGGATTTTCCAGCCACCAGGGATGATATTGCAACCCCACCGTTCCCAGGTTCTTCTTGAGTTCAGGAATGTATTCCACCACTTTGCGCATCGACTCTACCGCTTCGGGTGTCCTTGGGGTGCCATAAAAGTTAAAGGTGCAGGTGCGGCGGTCTCTATAGCCGCCAAAGGCAGCATGCCAGGTCAACTGGTTGAAGATAATGACATCACCCGGATTCGAACTGAATACATAGCAGGGAATATCTTCACCGCTCAGACCAGACTCTTCAAAAAACCGGGCCTTTTTGGGGCCAAACGTACTGCGCAATCCAATGCTATGAAGTTCTTCATGTAATGGATTTTTGTGCGACCCGGGAATGACACGCAATGCGCCGCGGTCAGCGGTTGTCGGCTGCAGATACATGACGTTCTTGATTGCCAATAGATGAGGATCGCTCCAATCCGGATGCCATTCGGTATTATTCTCATAGCTGTTGGCGTTAGAATGGACGGGAACGGAATCTTCATCTATCAGTTGTTCCGCGGGCAGATAAATACGCGGGTCCTCAAGCAAGCTGGCAATAAAGGGGGTTTCCGGGGTCCGGTTACCCCAGTTGTTGAAAATAGGTTTCTCTTCAGGATCGGTTTCCTCCAGAATGGATGCAAGGCGACGATCGAACTCTTCGTTTATCTTATTCATCTCCTCGGGACTGAACAGATTTCTCCGGACCAGGAACCCGAAAACTTCAAAAAGCTGGATCTGCTCTTCGGTAAGGCTATAGTCTTCCTGCGTCATACTATTTCCTCAGCTGACCTCAATCAGAAATCCGGTATAAGTCGGCCCGGAAGGCTTTTGCTTTGCCGAATTCTGCTGCAATCTCTCAATCACAATGAGGTATTATAGTCCAGAATGCTTTTGGCACAACTCCCTGGGTTTGACGGGGTGCATCTTAGATTTGGGGTGGGAACAGTCTGGCGGGGAATCAGTGCCAGCGGTGGCTGGCGTTGCTTACCGTATTTGGGCGAGACGCAGTGTATGCGCCAGGTCTGGCCGTACGGTGGAGTCCGTCAGTTGGGGAGGGTGCGAGGGCAGGCACAAGGC
>JAPPKT010000531.1 GCA_028819675.1 Caldilineaceae bacterium
CTTCGCCGTGTTGGACGTAGAGTTCGAGCTGTCTGGCCAGGGTGACGGGGCCGCTCTCCGGGTGCTGGCCGGTGCGCTGCCAGGCGTCTTCGGGCAGATTATCCCAAAACCGGGCCCAACGGGCGTGGAGCGCCTTCAGGAGGGCCAAGGAGTCGGAGAGGTCGGGGCTGCTGCCGTCGGAGAGCAGGGCCCATGCGCCCTCGTCGTAGGGTTTGAGGGTTGGATTGTCTTCGGTCGCCATCAGCTTGCAGCGCACATAGCTGTTGATGTGGGAATCGGCGATGTGATGGACGTTCTGGGCGACGGTCCATTCATTGGGCAGTGGTTTTGCGGTCAGCTGTTGCGGTGAAAGTCCTGCAACCAGGTCTTCGACCTGCTGGGGCAGGCGGCGGATCTTTTCGATGGCTTCTGCGCGGGGGTCAGATGTTGGCATATTTGTTATTTCTCATCGATATGGCTGGTGTTTTCGACAGGTACGTTGCATGCGGCGGCGCTTTACTCCTGCCCCAGATCTGTTCTGGCAACGGTTATCCGCTGTCCCGGGGCGGGGCCGGAAACGGTTGACCACTTGCCATCGGGCCATTGGATCAAAAGGAGGCGGGGCTGGGTATCGGCGGGAAAGCCGAAGTGGAGCTGGCCGGGGTCGCTGGAGAGGTAGCCGCGGGTTACGCGCACGTCGCGTCGCAGGCTGCCTGCGGGCGTTTCGAGAATGGCTGTGGCGCCGATGGCTGCGGGGTTGGCGCTGCCGGGCTGGCGCAGTTGCACCTGTAATGAGGCGCCGCCGCAGAGGCGGTTTTCGAAGAGCTGGGCGTTGCCGCGCAGGTTGTTGACGACGATATCGAGGTCGCCGTCACCGTCGAGGTCGCCCTGGGCGGCGCCGCGTCCGCCGCGCTCGCTGCCGAGGCCCCAATCGGGCATGCGTTCGAAGCGGCCGCCGGTGTTGCGCAGGGCCTGATTGCGCTCGACCAGTTCGTGGTCTTCCATGTGGGCGAAGGTGGTGGACTCGGCGAAGCCGTTGACGATGTAGAGATCGAGCTGTCCGTCCTGGTCGAGGTCGCCGAAGAGGCTGGCCCAGCTCCATCCGGTGGCGTCGAGCTGGCGGTCACGACCGAAATTTTGAAAGGCACCGTCCTGGTCGGCGACGAGGAGCATATTTTCCATGCGCTGAGGGTCGCCTTCCGGCAGGGGAGGGTGTTCGGCCTCCATGAGCGGCGCCCAGGCGCGCATGGTTTCGGGGTTCATGTCGGGCGGTTTCATGTCGCTGGCGAAGAGGGCGGTGCGGCCGGAGTTATCGACGTCGGCGAGGTCGAAGCTCATGGTGCTGTGTGTGGTTTCGGGGAAGATAGTGGCAAGCTGCCAGCCGTCGGCGCGGTTGCGCCAGAACTGGTCGGGCAGGGCGAAATCGTTGCCGACGAGAAGGTCGAGGCGGCCGTCGCCGTCCTGGTCCCAGAGGGCGATGGCGAGTGCCTGGGCCTCATCGGCGAGGCGCTGGGCGCGGAAGCGGTCGGGTTCGTTCCAGTGGATATAGACGCCGGCTTCATCTCTGAGCAGGTATTCGTTACCCAGTTCGGTGAGGAGGCCGATATCGTAGGAGGCGGTGACGGCGTCGAGGTCACCGTCGGCGTCGAGGTCGGCCCAGTCGATGGCGTAGGCGGGCTTGGCAAGGCCGTTAACGAACTCCTGTACGAAGCGACCGGGCTCGTCCGGGGCCAGGTCGGGGCCGCGGTTGCGCCAGAAATTGATAGCGCCGCCGACACGAGTCAGCGCGAGGTCGGTCCAACCATCGCCGTCGACATCGACAGCGGTTACGGCGCGGGTGCGGCCGACGGGCATCTGCTCGCGGCGGAAGTTGAGGCCGCCCTGGTTCCAGAAGATGGAGTTGGGGTTGTCGTAGTTGCCGAGGACGAGGTCGAGGTCGCCGTCATTGTCGAGATCGTTGATGGCGACGCCGGCGCCGTTGGCCTCGTACATGCGGATGATGCCGTCAGCGGTGGTGGTGTTGTGGGGGAGGTCGTGTGTGATGAACTGGTCGACACAGGGGCCGGTTTCAGGACTGAACTGCTCGACCTGGACCGAAGCGGGCACGGTCAGGTTGAGAAGATCGTAGTTCGGGGTACAGCCGCTGAATACGAGACAGAACAGGGCAAACAGGAGGGCGGCGGGCAGCATCCTGGAGCCTGTGTTGATTCTGGCGGCTGTCCGTTGACGGCCGGCATGGTCAGACCGGTTAAGCGAGAGCATCGGAAAAACCGATTGCCGATTCCGATATGTATTCACGAATCTGTCTCCCCGTAGCATTGCAGGTGAGGGGTAAGGAAGTGAGTTCAGTATAAGTCGAAGGGCAGCGGCTGTCAACGGAAAGCGAGATCGGGTTAGGAACCGATTTTGGTGTAACTGCAGTGGTCAGTAGTCAGTGGCTTGAGATGGGACGAGGGAGGGTAAGCACGGTTGGGTAGGCACGATGGTGGGGAAGAGGGGGCACGGTGGGTGAGGCATGTTGTAGGAGAGGGGGCGTTGGGGGGGGGGGGGCCCCCCCCAAAAGGGGGGCGC
>JAPPKT010000009.1 GCA_028819675.1 Caldilineaceae bacterium
TCGAAGCGGCTTTCGAGCCCGTTGATCTCTTCAACCAGAGGCTGAAGCCGCTTCAACTCCTTCTCGTTTGGATCACCGACGACTTTGGTCAGAAATTTCTTCAGCATATTGCATCCCTCTGTTTGCCCGATGCCGGCTCCCGTGGATCGGACATGCAGCGGCGGGCAAAATCGATGGGGGCGTCTCGCCTCCCCTTACACCATACGGAACACGGAGGACAGCGGTTCTCCGACGTGAATGCACATCTGTCCTGTCAGCCCCGAATCACATGGACTGCGGTCCGGGCTGCACCGCCTATTCTACCACGCACAGGGAAACCGCCAATGTGGCGGATCCTGTTCTGCTGCCGCGGTCTATCAAAGCGGCAACGGCCTATGCGAAGAATACTACATCAGTACATGGTTTCAGCGATCTGTGCTACAATGTGACCGTGGCCAGTGGCTAGTGGCGCCCACTGGCCATCTCTTCCCTGAGCCACAGGCCACCGCAGTTTAATGAATCGCCGTCTTCTCGTCTTCTTCATTCTCGTCAACGCCTTTGTCAGTTTGACGATTGCCGTGACCGTCGTTTGGATAGCAGAGCAGCGGCGGCCAAGGCCGGAGGAGCTAATCGTGCCTGCGACACCGGCGCCAGCGGTAGTTTTGATAGCAACGCCGACATCCGGAAATGTACAGGCGGCCCCGGAGAGCGGATCCTCCCCGGCCGCAACCCCTACAGCAGTCGCGGCGCCGCCAGAGCCGGGCGACACGGAAATCTATACCGTTAAGCCAGGGGACAGTTTGTCGGCAATCGCGGCGCGTTACGGCGTCTCTGCGAACAGGCTGATGGAGATAAACGACCTGGCCGATCCGAATCTCGTCTACGTTGGCCAGCTTCTGACGATTCCCGTCTCTCAACAGCAGGGCGGCGCGTCAGGGGGAGCCGCGGTTGGTCTGCCGCAGCAGGGCCTGCAACTACGTATCGAGAACGCCGGCGAGCTGGCCGCGGAGTCGGTGCAGGTCGTGAACGACAGCGATGGCGCCGTCGACCTGCAGGGGTGGACCCTCAGCCGCGACGGGGGCCCGATCTATACTTTCAGCAACATCCTTCTGTTCCCCGGCAGCGGGGTCCGTCTGAACACGGGTTCTGGGCAGGACAACAGCATCAATCGCTACTGGGGCCGGGATGCAGCGGCCTGGGAGACCGGTTCGACGGTTGTTCTGCGCAATCCCAACGGTGAACTGATTGCGCAGAGTACTGTGGCCGGCGGCGAATCACCATAGGTTTTGCGAAAGGGAATAGCTTTCCATGGCAACGACCGAACCACCCGATAAGCAGGACAGAGGGAGGTCCAGAAAGCGACGCTACTTCCGCCGCCGGCGGCGGAAGGGCTCCCGGGATGCATCTCTCGCTGCCGAGCAGAGCGCGGCCGGCGCAGAAGTTCAGCCAGAGCAGCGAAGACGTTCCAAGAGCCAGAATCGCCGCCGCAGCGAGAACCGGCGGCGCTCTTCCCGGCGACGCGGCAGGGCGACGCGCGGGCAGGAAAGTCAAGTGCAGCGTGCCGAAGAGGAGAGTCAGCCGCAGACCGAGGTGTATATCTATACCCATGTTATCCGGCCCACATATCGGGATGGGGGCAGCGGGGAGTTCCAGGCCGATCATTCGCTGAACCTTGCCGGCGCAACCGCGATCGGCCCGCCGGTGGGCATGGAGTATCTTCTGGAAAGTATCGGGCGGCAGCTGGATGAGTGGTTCCACCCGAGTGCAGACTCGACAGTTGAAGACGGTGGAAACGGGGAGGTCAACGAGCCGGACACGGACTCGGCCGGTGGCGGCGAGGGCCAGGAGGACGGCCGCGGTTTCGGGCAGGAGATGGCGGATGAGAGCACCGCCAATGAGGATCCATCCCGCGGTGATGAGGGCCGCCAGGGCACCGCTACAGAGGACTGAGCTGTGGGCAAAGTGATCGCGATTCGGCAGATGTTCGCGCATGTGGGCGAGGTGGTAACCCTCGAGGGCTGGCTCTATACCAAGACTGGCAAAGGCCGGCTCCAGTTCCTGCAGGTGCGCGATGGCGGGGGTATCTGCCAGGCGGTAGTGTTCAAAGGGAATGTCAGCGCGGAGGCGTTCGAGCTGGCGCGTGCGCTCACCCAGGAGAGCAGCCTGCGGGTGACCGGCACCGTTAAAGAGGACACGCGCGCGCCGGGCATTCCTGGCGGCTATGAGCTGGACGTGACCGAGCTGGAGGTGGTCCAGATAGCGGATGAGTACCCGATTCAGCCCAAAGAGCATGGCGTGGAGTTCCTCATGGAGAATCGCCATCTCTGGATCCGCTCCAGCCGCCAGTGGGCGATAATGCGGGTTCGGGCAACCGTCATTCGCGCCATCCGCAACTGGCTGGACAGCAACGGCTACCTCAACGTGGACACGCCGATCCTCACGCCCAACGCCGCCGAAGGCACAACGACCCTCTTCGAGATCGATTTCCACGGCGAACCGGCCTACCTGGCCCAGACCGGCCAGCTCTACAGTGAAGCCACTATCCTGG
>JAPPKT010000645.1 GCA_028819675.1 Caldilineaceae bacterium
GGGGGTTGGGGGGCAACATGATCCTCTATTTGGCCGGCTTGCAAGGGGTACCGACAGTACTTTACGAAGCGGCGATGCTGGACGGGGCCGGCGCGTGGGCGAAGTTCCGCAATGTAACCCTGCCAATGACTTCGCCCGTCATTTTCTTCACGTTTCTGACCGGCATGATTGGTACTTTTCAGGTGTTCACCGGGGCCTACGTCATCACCGCGGGCGGGCCGGCTGACGCTTCACTTTTCTACATTCTCTATCTATATCAGAATGCCTGGAACTACCTCAAGATGGGTTATGCGGCCGGCCTGGCCTGGGTTCTTTTCGCTATCATTTTTGTCCTGACACTCATTTCTCTGCGCGTTTCGGGACGGTATGTTTACTACGAAGGGGCGGTCAAATAGTCTCTCTTTCTCAGTGGTCTGGCGCTGGTCGGCGACGACTTTAGAGATCTTGAGACCGATAGTTTGGGGCTTACAAATGGTTAGGGCGCGACGACGATGACCATAAAGGCGCGAGTAGACTCGGAGAATGGACAGACCGGCGGTTGGAGTTCCGGCTGGTTGCAGAGCGCGAGCGGAAAACAGGTTGCCGGTCAGGCCTTGATATACCTATTGTTGCTCGCAGTCGGCTTTATGCTGGCTGTCCCCTTTATCTGGCTGGTCTCCAGTTCGCTGAAGACCGAGACCGACGCCTTCGCTATCCCGCCAAGTTTCATCCCCAATCCGATCCAGTGGAGCAACTACGTAATGGGGCTGACCGAATTCCCCTTCGTTCGTTCCACCATAAACACGATGATAATTGTTGTGTGGGTACTGGTGGGGACTGTGCTGAGTGCGAGCCTGGTTGCCTACGGCTTCGCGCGTGTGCGCTTTCCCGGGCGCACGGCGCTCTTCATCCTGGTGCTGAGCACGATGATGATTCCCTCGCACGTGACGCTGATCCCACAGTATCTACTGTTTCGGGAACTGAAGTGGCTGGACTCGTTCAAGCCTCTCATTGTGCCCAGTTTCTTTGGGGGCGGCGCCTTCTACATTTTTCTGCTGCGGCAGTTCTTTCTGACGATTCCACTGGACTACGATGATGCGGCTCGCATTGATGGTTGCGGCACGTTTTCGGTTTTCTGGCGCATCATCCTGCCACTGTCGAAACCGGCGCTGGGCACAATGGCAATCTTTACTTTTATGAGCCAGTGGAACTCCTTCTTTGAGCCGCTTATCTATCTGAACCGTTTCGAGACACAGCCGTTGGCCGTCGCCCTGACGACCTGGGTGCAGACTGCGCACGGCGCGGGATCGATGCACTACGTCCCGTGGGTGGCGATCATGGCCGTTTCAACGCTGATCGCTTTACCGCCCGTCATGGTCTTCTTTTTTGCGCAGCGGCACTTCATCCAGGGTGTGGTCGTGAGTGGAATGAAGGGTTAGCGATTTTCGACCCGTACCTTCCAAGAATTCAGGATAGGGAAAACAACCGTGATCATCGACGCACATTTTCACATTTTTCCGCCGCTCGGCAGAGCAACCGTTGAAGAGGACCCGCTGCAGCCACTGCGGATGAAGTTCTGGCAGTGCCACATGCGCGACAGTAGCCGCTTTCGCCGCAAAACCGATGACGAGCCGGTGCCCGAGCCGTTCCTGCAGTGGGACTCGGACGACATCAACGAGATGCCGGAGGTCAGTTTTCGCATGGCCGACTTCGGCCGCGCGGAGATCACGGTTGACGGTGTCGATTACTATACACAGGCCTATCCGCCAAGCCTGATCAACTGTGAGGCGCCGCCCGAGCGCATGATCGGGGAGATGGACCTGGTGGGCGTGGACATGGGTGTTCTCCAGCACGACCACATTTACGGTGCGTTGAACGAGTACTATGGTGAGCAGATGCGGCGCTTTCCCAACCGTTTCATTGGGCTGGCGCAGGTGCGGGAATGGGAGGCGGACAGCCCGGCGGAACATGAACGGCTGGAGCAGGCGGTCTGCGAACACGGTCTCATGGGTCTCTATTTCAGCGTCGAGCCGTTTGCGCTGAGCAACTATGCCGACCACCTGGACGACGCCAAGTTCGAGCCGCTATGGGAGAAGGTGCGGGAGCTCGACATCCCCGTGTGGTGGTATCTGCACAGCCGACAGCGCGATCGTCTTGGCGGGTTTATGGAACACGTAGCGGAACTGGACCGATGGACTGAGGCACATCCCGATATCCCCGCGTTGCTCACGCATGGCATCGATACGTTCAGCATGCGGCGCGGCGAGAAGCGCTATGAGATACCCGACAGGCTGATGACGCTGCTCAAGCGGCCGAACATGCACGTCGAGGTGTTGTTCTGTGCGTTCTGGCCGGAGTACCCGTTCCCGGGCGCCCAGGACAAGATCAGGGAGCTGCGCGAGGAGATAGGCGTTCAGAAGCTGATGTGGGGGACGGACATGCCCTACTGCTCCGGCTCCTGGTGTACATACAAACAGGCGATCGACTACATCCGCGTGCATTGTGCGTTTCTTTCGGAAGAGGAAAAGGCGCTGATCCTGGGTGGAA
>JAPPKT010000295.1 GCA_028819675.1 Caldilineaceae bacterium
GAGCCGGCATCGTCGGCTGCGGCGGCATCAGCCGTGCCCACGCCACAGCCTACGCAAACCTCGAAGGGGTCACCATCGCCGCACTCTGCGACATCAACCCCGACGCCCTCAACACCCGCGCTGACGAACACGATGTCGGTGCCCGCTACGCCGACTACGAAGAAATGTTCCGGCAGGAGGAACTCGACCTCGTCAGCGTCTGCACACACGCCCCCCTGCACGGACCAGTCGCCATCGCCGCTGCCCGTCATGGCATCAACGTCCTCAGCGAAAAGCCTCTCTCCGTCGACCTGCAGACCGCCGACAAAATGGTCGCCGCCTGCCGCCAGGCCGGCGTAAGACTCGCCGTCAGCCACCAGTTCGCCTTCACCCCGCTCTTCCAGGAAGCCAAAGCATGGATCGACGCCGGACGCATCGGCGAATTTCGCTCCGTCCGCGAAATCGGAAAAGGGCGCCCGGCCGGCTTTGAGCTCATGGAAATGGGTGTCCACTACTTCGACGAAATGGACCTGTTCCTCGACGGCATCGAGTGGATCCACTCCCAGATCACATACGAAGGCCGCGAAGTCGACGTTGGTGACATCATGACCAGCGCGGAGTTATGCACAACCGATCGCCGCGACAACGGCATCGTCGCCGGCGATACCATGCTGATCCACATCAAAGGCAAGAACGGCGCCTCTGGCATCATGGAGCTCTACCGCCGACCGCAGATGCAGGGCTGGATGATGGGACCTCACATTCTCGGTTCCGAGGGCCAGCTGATGATCAGGCCCAATCCGGACACCTTCGCCGACGAACTGTGGCACTGCCCGTTCGACGTCTCCTTCCCGAGCCATACGCCCCAATGGGAAAAGGTGCCGATCGACCCCGAACGCTTCAGAATCGGCGAACACCTCTGGCAGCGGCGCCAATCAATCTGGAGCGTACGCGACATGGTCGACGCCATCCGCGCAGACCGCCAGCCGCGACTGGGCGGCGCCAACGCGCTGACCTCCCTCGAATGTGTCTTCGCAGTCTACGAGTCCCATTTCACCGGCACCCGCGCCACCCTACCCCTCAAAGAACGCCGCCACCCCCTCGTCAGACGGCTTGAGGCAAACTCAGGAAACGGCGAATAATGAACCGCGTCTATCCTCTGAAATCCTCGCCCTGGCCCGGATAGTAGGTTGACTCACCGTTTCTTCTACGGCTGGTGGATCGTTGCCTCCGCGGTCCTCCTACAGTTCGTCTTTCTCTCCGTTAGCCAGTCCACTGTAAGCGTCTTCCTCCGCCCCGTCGTCGAGGAACTGGGCTGGCAGGTCTGGCAATTCACGCTTGGATCATCGCTGTCCGTCCTCGCCGGCGCCCTCTCAGGCGTAGTTGTCGGCCGCATCCTGGACCAGCGCGGCCCGCGCCTGCCCGTCTTCGCCGGCGCCCTGGTTTCGGCCGTCTGCCTGTGGAGCCTCGGCAGACAGTCCAACCTCTGGCTCTTCTGGTCCCTGCACCTCGTCGCCGGCTTCATCGGCTGGACGCTCTTCAGCCCTCTCGTCGTCAACACCACCATCAACAAGTGGTTCGTCCGCCGCCGCGGCTGGGCACTCGCCATCGGCTCCAGCGGCATCTCGTTCGGCGGCCTCATCGCCCCGTTTGCGATGACGCTTGTCGTCGACTCGCTCGGCTGGCGCAATGGCTACCTTGTCCAGGCCCTCTTCGTCCTCGCCGTCGTCGCGCCCATCGCCCTCATCATGCGCCGCACCCCGGAAGACGTCGGCCTGCGCCCCGACGGTGACCCAGCGCCATGCGAGACCATCGACGCCTCGCCACAGACAGATGAACCCCCCTCCTTCACCAGCCGCCAGGCCCTGCGCACGTCCGGCTTCTGGCTTCTCCTCCTCGGCTACAGCATGAACCAGGCCGCCCTCGCCTCCGTGCTCGCCCACGCCGTACCCTTCGCCACCGACGCCTCCTTTACCCGCAGGATGGCCGCCCTTGCCCTCGCCGTCAACGGCCTGGGAAACCTCATGTCCAAGGCCGTGTGGGGATACTGCCTGCAGCGCTACCCTCCCCGTGCGCTCGCCGTGTCCGCCTTCTCGCTGGGAGGCACAGGCGTTGCCCTCATGCTGCTCTCCGCCGCCACCGCCCAACCGGCCTTCCTCTTCGCCGGCTTCTTCCTCTACGGATTCGGCTTCGGCGGCACGATTCCAATCAGCGAGTCCCTCTGGGTCACCTACTTCGGCCGCGCCCACATCGGCGCCGTCCGCGGCGTCGCCCAGCCCCTGACCGTCATCGGCCCCACAGTCGCCCCGGTCCTCGTCGGCGTGGCCTACGATTTGCAAGGAACCTACCAACTCGGCTTCCTCGGCATCATCGCCATCTACCTCCTCGCCGCCCTCCTCGTAGCAGTCTCCCGCCCCCCAAAACTCGAATCGACGCAGCCGAACACCCCAGACTCCGGCAGCCCCCCAACTGACCACTGACTACTGACCACTGACCACTGCAGTTCCGGGCGGTCGGGCCTATTCGGCCCTCCCTTG
>JAPPKT010000148.1 GCA_028819675.1 Caldilineaceae bacterium
TCGACTGGGTCAACCACCTCTTCAGCCAGTGGATGCAGGGCGAAGCGCAGGCCGATTATGCGCCCCTCGTCGCCGGCCCGCAGACCGGCAAGTCGCCCCCTGTCCGTTTCATGGGTGGAGAAATCGAAGGAAATATGGGGGTCGTGCGCCGCCAGGAAGCCGGAGCCATCGCCCGCGCCATCCGCACGGCGATCGACGAGGGCTGGCAGGTCCGTTCGGAGGACGGTGACGGAGCGAAACGCCGCGCAGACTATCAGGACATCTGCGTTCTGATGCCGCGTCGCTCCGGCTTCGATGCCCTTGAGATCGCGTTCGAGGATGCAGGCATCCCCTTTCGCCTCGAAAGTGCCTCCCTCATCTACAACACGCAGGAGATACGCGACCTGCTGAACTGCCTCCTGGCCATAGACGACCCAACCCACCCGGTCGCGGTCGTGGCCGCGCTGCGCTCCCCCGCCTTCGCCTGCGCCGACACCGATCTGCTCACCTTCGTCGAAGCCGGCGGCCAGTTCGACTACCTTGCCGGAGTTGAAGCCCCGCCCGGCCGCGTCGCCGGCGCGCTGGCCGTCCTGAAAGACTTCCACGAACGCCGCAAATGGACCGCTCCGGCCGCGCTCATCGAGCAGTTCGTGCGCGCCCGCCGGCTCCGAGAGCTGGCCCTCGACGAACGCCAGTGGCGCGGGCGCTGGACGCGTTACGGCTTCCTCATCGACCGCGCCCGCGCTTTCGCTGCCACCGGCGAAGGCTCCCTGCGCGCATTCCTTGCTTGGACCGACCGCCAGCGCGAAGAGCAGGCAAGAGCGCGCGAGACGGTCGTGCGCGAGTCCGACGCCGGCGCAGTCAGCGTGATGACCGTCCACGGCGCCAAAGGGCTGGAATTCCCAATCGTCCTACTCGCCGGCTTGAACGCGACCAGAGGCCCCAACCCCGACCCCGTGCTGTTCGACCGCACAAGCGGCCGGATCGAAGTGAAAGCCGAACTGCAAACACTCGGATACGAAGAGCTGGCCGGATTCGAAAAGGATCGCGGGGAAGAGGAGCGCGTGCGGCTGATCTACGTTGCCGCGACCCGTGCACGCGATCATCTCGTCGTCAGTCTTTACCGCAACAAGAGGGGCAGTGCCTCAGCTGCCGCCCGCATCGAAGAGTATATGCAGGGAGCCGACCATCTCTGGCAGCGATTCCAGCCCGCCACAGACCTCTCACCGCGCGCCGCACACTCCGCCGACCAAGACGCCGCCCCACCCGGCGACACACCGCAGACCCGCCAGCGCTGGCAAGCGCAAAGGCGCCAGCTCTTTGCAGCCCGCAGCCTCCCCATCTCCGCGGCCGCCACCCGCCTCGCCCAGGACGAGAAGGAGGCGAAAGAGGAACAGGACGTCCCCGACGAACCCTGGCGCCGCGGTCGCGCCGGGACCAACATCGGCCGCGCCGTGCACGCTGTGCTTCAGGTTGTCAATTTGCACACGGGCAGCGACCTCGACGAAAACGTGCGCGCGCAGGCCGCCGCCGAGGGCGTGTCCGCACAAGCTGACCAGATTTCCCGTCTCGTGCGCCGCGCTCTTCAAAGCTCTCTCGTCGAACGGGCGCTGGCATCCGGACGTTGGTGGCGAGAGGCGCCTGTCGCCGGTCCCGTCGGCGATGGCATCGTTGAAGGCTTCATCGACCTCCTTTTTGAGGAAGAGGACGGCTTCGTGATCGTTGATTTCAAGACCGATGCCGTCGGCTCCGAAGAAGAGGTCGAACAGGCGATGGCACGCTACCGCCTGCAGGGTGGGGCCTACGCACTTGCCTTGAGCAAAGCTGCCGGCGTCAACGTGAAGGAGGTCTCGTTCCTTTTCCTCCAACCAAATCTCCAGAAATCCGTTGACAACCTCCCGCAAGCGCAGGACGAAGCCGAAAGGGCGGCGCTGGCCTTCCTCACAACTGCCCCGCCGGCACAAAGCCTGTAGGACCGCTTGCCAGCGCCAGCGACGGGCCTGCTGTCGATCATCCACCGATAACTGAAAGTAGTGTTGAAGACATCGGTGACGTCGCCAACGCCAACAGTGTCTCCAGTTAGTGCACTTTCAACCTGGAAATCTTGACAGTTGGACTTACAAAGTCAGGAGATCCGGGACATTAGTGCTCTTTCAGATGTGTCGTGGAGTACCCCATCAGTTCAATCGGTACAAGCGCCACTTGTCAATTGTCATTTTGTACAGTTATAGTCTGGTAGCCTATGGCAACAATAATTCCACTTCGTTGAACAAATCGACCCGATTTGAATACCTTTAGTCCAATGCTCTTCTCGTTTGCGGCGAAAACTGCACAGAGAGTGCTCAGCCAAATCCCCTCATCCTGACGCCGACCGCAAGCGGGGCTGCGTGGCAACGGGGACTGAAAAAGAAGGCGTGAGTGGTCTGTGTCCGCCCTTGGGCAAGGTGAAGCGCCAGGGCGAAGAGGAGCCGGTACAGCTGTTCGAAAGGTATCCTCATGGCTCGACAGCGACGCACGACAAGCCA
>JAPPKT010000558.1 GCA_028819675.1 Caldilineaceae bacterium
GCGCGAGTTGATTCGTGGTCATGGTGTTTCCCTCCCACACTATCTCGCAAACCGAACTGAAGGCAGATTCTTTTCTCAGGCCAGCGCGCCATTCTCATACACCGGCGTCTCAACAGTCCGAACCTGCCGGCGCCGTCTCCACACCGCCTGCTGCAAACGCTCTACCGTCTCCTTCGCAAAGTACCTTTCCCCCGTCTCAACATTCACCGTCGCCGGCACGTTCTCAATCAGAACAAGCCGCCCGTCGACCTCGATGTGGTAAGTCACGGTCTGTTCGACCAGTGGCCCGTTCCATACTGTTTCGCAAAACATCTTAGGAATCCGCGGCGCAATAGACAGTTTTTCCAAGCTGTTGGAGCCTTGTGAAGTTACGGATAAATGTCCTCGTCTCACGCGACGAATCATCACGACGACCCGTGGGAGAATTCTAGCATATGTTCTCAATAGCGTGCAGGCGAATCCCGACTTCAACTAGGTCAACGTACACTAAACTCCCTTCGAGAGACTTCCCTGACAAGCCATTTCATGTCAGTAAAAAAATCACAGCCCATCCCTCAAGTCCCCCCAAATCACAGTTCAGACAACTGCACCCTCCCAAAAATGGAAGCTAAACAGTTCACGCAATCCCAATTACAATGTCAGCAAGAGAAACGCGGCGAAAATGACCCTAAGGCCGCAAAACTTCCTCCCGAAACCAAAAGAGAAAGGCGTGACCTCCCACCGCCCAAAAACCGGCCACCTCCCAATGCACACATCCCCAACTCCCACCCCCCAAACCTTCGGCAAACTCCTGACCCGGGCCATCACCCTCTACCCCACCCACAGAGCCATTCTCCTGCGCACCGCCGCCATCTTCTATCTCCCGGCCTCGGCACTTTCCTTCCTCTATGCAGAGGACCTCACTACCAGCTTCCTCCTTTCCCTGGTACTTTGGCCTGTCGACGCCATCGTAAACCTGTCGCTCATTATCCACTGCATCGATTCGCTGCACGGGCGCCCTCTTGCCATAAGCCCAGCGGTCATGCGTGGCCTGCGCCGCCTGCCCGCTTATATGGGCCTTTCCGTGGCCGTCTCGGCTGTGATCAGCGGCGTAGCTATTGTACTGGCGGCGCCGGTCTGGGTCGGACTCCTGAACTCCGGCGTTTCCCTCGCTGACATTCTTGACGCCTTTTCCACTCCGGCTAATCCTGACCAGGTGGACATAGTCTTTAAAGTGCTGGGCAGTGCTCTATGGGGCGGTACAGGTTTATGTCTCTTCGGACTTCTGATTCCAGCTGTCCTGTTCTATCTGTCGACTCGCTGGCGGTTTGCCGAGGCCGCGTTGATGACTGAGGGGACGGGTCCGCTGGAATCCCTGCGCCGCAGCTGGAGTCTGAGCCGCCGCTTCGTCCTGCGCACCCTTGGCTATCTCTTACTCATTGTCATCGCTATGGGCTTGGTCGGCGGAGTGATCGGAGCGGCATTGAACTTTGCAGTGGATGCGTTGGCCCCGGCCGCTGATCAGTCAAGAATGATCGGGTTCAGTCTTGCATTCTCGAGGCTTTTGTCCATCATCGTCATGCCGTTCTACGTTACTGCCATCGTTCTGTACTACTTCGACCTGCGCGTGCGCAAAGAAAAGTATGATTTTGAAAACGTTTAATTTGGACTTGGGAGGCTGGGCTTGGTCGTGTTGGGGAAGGTGGGGAGTTCTGCTACTGCCCAGGATCGAAAATGGCCGCAGCCCTGACCAGAGCGTCTACGCGATTTAAGTCTTGATGCCTGAGCAGTGATGAGAAAATAGAGGAAACTACATGGCATGTACTCGAATACCCAAAAAAGTCCGGTGCCTTTCAGACTCGCCCCTTACACCCTCACCATAGCCGCAGAAGACTCCGGTTGGGGAATGGGCAACCCATCCTCTTTCAACCCCTCAAGATGGAAGACGATGGCTTCAGAAATCAGCTTCCAAGTTTCCTCGCGTGTCTTTCCTGTGGCGACACAGCCGGGCAGGTCGGGCACGTAGGCGCAGTAGTTGTCAGACGCTTTCTCAATTACGACCGCATACTCGAGCCCTATCATCTGTTCCCTTCCTCTCTGAGTCCAGCCTGTCTCACAATACTGTTCCATGTTTTTGGGTTCAAATCATCTCGGCCATGTCCCGCAATCGTGACCCGCCCCGCCTTGACAGGATGTTTGTACTGCCGGTGGCTCCCTCTGGTCCTGACAAGCTCCCATCCATCCTCTTCTATCATCCTTATAGCAGCCCGTACTTTGACCGCCATGGCACCGTCCCGTAGATGTCCGCTAGTATACTCTATGAGATATACGCAGTCCAGCGATTCACATTATCGGGTGCATCCCAATATTGGGGCGAACTCTCGTATCTCTCAGAAGGCACCAAAGCCATGGTCAGTTCCCATTCCAGTCTAAGCCAGATTAAGCGGCCTCTCTGACAACTGGCCAGTACATTTGGGCGGTCGGGCCTATTCGGCCCTCCCTTGTGCGGGGGCTCCGCCCCCGC
>JAPPKT010000075.1 GCA_028819675.1 Caldilineaceae bacterium
CGCAACGCCCCCTCTCCTGTCCGCGCCGTAGCGAGTGTGTGGCTAATTTGAAGTTTCGTCTCGCGGCGGCCGGGCTTCAACCCCCCAACCTCCGTCTCGGCGCATGCCGAGTATGCCAGCGCAGGCAAGACAAACAAGGCAACTCCCTTATCTGCCCAATCTTCACCGCTACGACCAACGCGAGCCCGCTACAGAAATACTGGCGGTACATTCCCCCCGGAACGAACGCACAAAGTACACACACAGAACATGGCTTTGTAGTTACCAGTGACTTCAAACGAGGCCTTTGGCGTCCCACGTGCCAATACGTATTGCTACCGTTCAGGGCAGCTTTGGATGGGGTATCCGCCTCCCTTCTGGCTGCGACCCCCGCCTCGCTTCCTCTTCCGCTATCCGTTCTTCCAGGATCTTGCGGGCAGCGTAGCGCTTGCGCTCCTCGGAAAGCCACCTTCCACTGTCTTCCGGATCAACGACCGGACGCGCCGAGGTAAGGAACACCGTGTGGCCTACCATCGTGTCGTCGGGACGCAGGCGATCCGGTACCGGCTTGTAGCCGCGAACGAGAACCTCTTCTACGATAATGTCGGCAAATCCTGTCCTCTCCAGTCCGTGCAGTAGGTCGCAGACCTGGTTGGTTGTGGGTACCAGGGCGACAAAGAAGCCTCCAGGGCGAAGGGCTTGACGGGCCTGCTCCAGGAAGATCCAGGGTGTACGCAGGTCCAGTACCAGGGCATCTGCGTTGGTCTGTCGGAACCCTTCGAGGATTGAGGCCGACTGTAATTCCACATACTGCAGAAGCCCCATCTTCTCCAGGTTGCTGTGTGCAACCTGAAGGTGGTCCTCCCTGATTTCATAGGAAAACACGCGTCCGGTTGGAGCAACCGCCCATGCCAGGGCGATAGTGAGAGCTCCACTGCCAGTGCCGGCTTCGATCACACGACTGCCGGCCCGCAGGTTTAATCGGCGCACTACCATGGCCGCGTCTTGAGGAAAGATGATCTGCGTGTTCCTCTTGATCCGCGTCATCCGGTCGTCCAGTGACGGTTCCAGCAGCAGCATTGCGTGACCCAGATGACTGTACACAGTTGTGCCGTAGGGAAGGTCAATCAGATCGCCATGCTGGATCTTTCCAAGGTTGGAATGGAACGAACGCCCCGGCTGAAGACGCAGCAAGTGACGTTTTCCGCCACCGGTCAGCAGAAGTACAAGGTCATCGGCCGCCGTCAAAAGGGGTGCCGACCGTTCCCCCTCTGATGAAGAGCCCCAGGAAGGCCCCTCCCGTCGAGCCAGACCCTTTTCTGAGTCTTCCTTTCTTTCCGGTCTGGAAACCGGCGCACCTCTTGTTTCCACCAATCCGGCCTCGCCTCCACGCGGAACGGCAACTGCCTGCACACAATTCTGGAGTAACGCGGGTCAGGTTCCCTTAAGCGAATCCAGGAACCCTCTCTTGACGATTATAGTCACTGATGAGCAAGATCGACAAGGGCTGGCGGCAAAGAGTCGCCCTTTCAGATACGCGGATACCTGCAACGGGGCCACAATGCAGGCACACGTGGTGATGGTTAGCCCCGTGTTCATCACCCTAAGCATATTAGTCGTTATGAATTCGGAGCGTTAACGCAAGCAATTCGAAGGAGGGCACTCTCAAATTCAAATTGACACGCACTTTAATGGGATGTAGAATACACAACGGCCTGGCGGTTCACAGTTTGGGCCCCGGTCGTGCGCGGTTGGAGAAGTTTGGCCGGTGCCACGAATGGGATTGACCTGCCCGGACAGGAGTAATGGGGCCCGGGCCAGTATATTGCTAAGATCTCTTTCCGGCCGGCATGACTCAGGCCTTGAACTTGGCAGCCCGGAAAGGGTTGCAATAGCGGAGTCTGAACCAAGACAGCGAAGAGAAGTATACACAATTATCGGATTCTCAATTGTCGAGATCTACGTTAATTGCCAGGAGGCCTCGAATGCAGAAACGCGTCACGTTTTGGGCTGTGCTCTTGCTAGTCGTCGCGATCGCTTTTTCAGGTTGCACGGCCAGAATCGACGCTGGTTCTATGGTCGAGAAAGGGCCGGATGAATTCTACATCGACCTGCCGCCAATCGTGATTGACTACGCATCAGACGGCACAGCCTCCATCGGCGAGCTATCACATATGATTGTCGGCAATGTCGAGCAGCCTCCGGGTATGCTCTACGTGCCTGAACCAGGAGTCAGGTTGGGGCTTGCCACCATACTGTACGGGCTGTCCTTGCCTTCGATTTGGGTGCAGCACTTTACAGCTTCCAACCTCCAGCACTTGCGCGTTGCAAACGGTGACGAAGGGATTCTGCTCTTCGCCAACGGGCAGCGGATTCCCTCGCTGGTATGGGAAGAAGAGTCGCTGGCTGCAACAGGCGAGGCCGTGTCCGCATTGGGCTTGGGCGTCCCCGCGCTGAACAAGGTGCTGCCAATGGTGCGGAACTTCAACCTTGGCGTCGTGCTAAGATTCCCTGTCCAGGAAGGGGTTGATGTGATTCCCCTTAGCGGAGTCGAAGAGAGTGCGGAAGTCACGATGGCGCGAATGCTGCAGCAGCAAGTCCTGGAGACATTTGGGGGTGCCCTGCCTGCAATCGATATACCCATCCTGTATCACGCCGATGGCAGTTGGACCTTGGGGGAACTGTCCGACATGGATTGGACGGTGTTGACCAGTACGCCATTCTACGCACTGCGCCTTCCGCCTGATCTGATCAGCGGCTTGACCGATTCCGGCATCTACACTGTGACTCTGACTACCGACCCCGACGGCATTCACATCTCCTTGAATGGCATCGGTCTCCCTTACCTGTCGTGGGGGAGCGGAGAAGTGCAGAATGTGCTTGCCCTCTCAAAGCAGTTGGGCGTCTTTGACTCCGTATCGGCACTGGTACCCGGCGCCGATATGGACTCCGTTCTGTCTCTCGTGGAGAACCTGCTTCCCATTATCCAGGCGACCAACGCCAACATTACAATCTATCTGCCCGGTTCTGAGATGGGTAACTGAGTCTGGCTGCAAGGCTAATCCAACTGGGGCGGTTTGGAAGAGAATCTTGGTTCTGCTGCTCTTGATAGAGCGGGTGTAGAGCTTCTACACCTGCTCTATTGCTATTCTGGGACAGTGTACGCAAGGGATTTAGACGTACCTGAGAATCCAGGTTCCATCAATTCTCTAAAGGCTTAAGATCTGGCCTAAAGAGTCTCGGTCACTTTCTTGATGGTCCGCGGACGGTCCGGGTCGAAGTCACGAGCGGATGCCAGGAACAAGGCAAACAACTGACCCGGAATGATCGCAAGTAACGGTGACAGCCATTCGGGCGCTGAAGGGAAGGGAAACTGGGTGCGACCCAGATTCAGAAGCGATGGGTCATTGCTCACGCAGAGCAGTTCGGCATCCATATTGCGCAGCTGCCGGACAAAGCGTTCCAAATCCGGCAACAGCACGCCGGTGGGAGCAACCACAAAGACCGGAAATGCCGGCTCGATCAGGCTCAATGGACCATGCAGAAAGTCTGCAGTGCTGTATGGTTCAGCTAGCGTGTAGGTAAGCTCCTTGATCTTCAGTGCAATCTCAAAGGCGGTGGAGTAGTTGAATCCTCGACCAACTACAACGCAGTAGGGCACGTAACGGTAGCGTTCTGCCAGTCGTTCTACTTCACTGTTCATGGAAAGAGTCTGTCGCATCAGGTCCGGCGTCTTCTCCAGCATCGCCACCCCCTCCGCGTCGTCAGCCAGGTGGGCTGAAAGAAGCCCGACGGCATGGAGCTGAGCAGTGTACGTCTTTGTCGCCGCGATCGACCGTTCTTCGCCTGCCCTCAGGATCACCAGGTGATCCGCTTGTTCCGCCAGAGGCGAGTCCGCGGAGTTGGTGATTGCGGCAGTAACGCAGCCCTGCCGCCTACCCTCTGCCAGTACGCTTACGATGTCTGGGCTTTGTCCGCTTTGGCTGATCCCCAAAACAAGCGTGTCTGGGGCGAAGAGCGGAGGTTGCTGATATAGCGTGAACAGGCTGGGCGTCGTCAGCATCACGGGGAGCCGGTTGTTTGCCCCCAGCAAATACTGGGCGTAACGCGCCGCATTGTCGCTGGTACCTCGTGCCGCCACGACGACTTGGCGAATGTCGGCGTTCTGGATGCGGGTAGCGAGTTTCTTCACACGGCCCTGCTCCTCCTGTGCGAACCGTTCAACGACATCCGGTTGCTGGTGGATTTCCTGGAAAAGTATGGATTCTGACCCCATCGTGAGTCCTTTCAAGCTGGAATATGCCCGTGTCCGTAAGAGTATAACACCTGTGCCGATGATCACGCCTTCGGCCCCTTGAAATAAATAGGGACAAACTGCAATGTACGAACTTCCTGAAGACGTCAAGATGCTGCAGGAACTGGCGATGGACTTCACGCGTCGTGAAATCATCCCCCGCGCGGAGCACTATGATCAGAATGAAGAGTGGCCGTGGGAAATATTTCACAAGGCGCGCGAGGTTGGGCTCGTCAATCTCAACATTCCTGAAGAGTACGGGGGCATGGGCGCAACCGCACTTGAAGAGTGCGTTATCGCCGAATCGATGGCCTACGGGTGCTCGGGAATCCAAACGGCCCTGATGTTGAATCAACTTGCTACGTTGCCTCTGCTCATCGCAGGATCTGACGAGCAAAAGCGCCGCTATCTTCCCTGGATTGTGGATGACGGCAAAGTTGCTGCCTACTGCGTGACGGAGCCGGATGCAGGGTCGGATGTCGCCGGCATAAAGTCCACCGCCTTACGGCGTAATGATACCTATATCCTGAACGGATCCAAGACCTGGATCACCGACGGCCCCGTCGCCAGCTTTTTCTCGGTTTTCGCAAAAACGGACCCGGACGCCGGCCATAGCGGCATCAGCTGCTTCCTGGTCGAAAAAGACTGGCCCGGTGTGAGCACGAGCCGACCCCTCGCGAAGATGGGCCAGCACGCTGCCCAGGCCTGCCAGGTCTTCTTCGAAAACGTCGAGGTCCCGGCATGCAACCGGCTGGGAGAGGAGGGTGAAGGATTTCGAATCGCGATGAAGGCGTTTGACAAGAGCAGACCGGGCGTGGCAACCGCAGCAATTGGCGTAGCGCGGCGGGCTCTGGACGAAGCAGTCGCCTACGCTGGTGAGCGCACCGCGTTTGGTCAGCCAATCTCCCACTTTCAGGGCGTTGGCTTCATGCTGGCCGACATGGCAATCAGAGTAGAGGCTGGCCGGCACCTTGCCTACAAGGCAGCTTGGGATGTGGACCAGGAGAATCGCAACACGATGTCAGCTGCGATGGCAAAGGCCTATTGCGCAGAAGCGGCCATGAAGAATGCAACTGATGCCGTCCAGGTGTTCGGTGGCAACGGTTACAGCAAGGAATTCCCGGTCGAAAAGCTGATGCGCGACGCCAAGATCTACCAGATATACGAAGGGACGACCCAGATTCAACAGATGATCATCATGCGTGAACTCTATCGTGAGGGCTGAATATGCTGTTACAGTCAGCATCATTCGCATTCGCTATCTCGCAACCCTTCAATCAGGCGGGGCACTGCGATGAGGGGAACGTTTGGAACTGTCGGCATATTCAGTTCCCCGCCATTTCCCATTCAATAACAGGGCAAGCGCATCAAAATCAGTGGTATAATTTTCCTGTGCCAAAACTCAGTTAGGCATTTCTGAAAGCGAATCTTCATCATCAAGCCATGCCGCCCGCAGTTAGGAGATCTGGATGCGAGGGACGGCACGTACTTGGGCTCGTTGACATTTCCTCCTGACCAGGCGTCCCACCGTAGGGGCACCCCTTGTGAGTGCCCTCGTGGATTGACAACATAATGGGCCCGCAAATTTCAGGCCAGACCAACGTCAACGACTCCTGGACTGCCTACTGCCGACAATCTGTCTGCACAATTAGCAACAATGACGGCGAGCTGAAGTGCGCGCATATGAGCGCATAAGCACAAAAGAAACTATGGGTCAGCTACGACCCGACTTTTCGCGAACTGACCCGACATGACCCGACCTGAACCCCCCGACACGACACTCTACCCCCCACCGCCAGCCATCTGGCATGAGTCTGTCGTCTGGTAGAGCAGTGGATGAGCATCGAAGAGAACTAGCCAGAACCGGGAATAGACGCCAAAAACGGGAAAACTGATGCAAAAGCGTAACGCAAACAGAACTCAGAGCAAAAAATTTCACCCGACTCTGCCCGACTTATGCCTACTTTACCCGACATGACCCGACATTTTGCGCCAACTGGGTCCCACCATATCAACCGATGCACAACTCCTGTACATATCTCGATTGATCTCGTACGCGCCCACGCACGCCAGTCAGTCCCTCATCACAGCCCATCGAGCGATTTTCGTGTGCTGCAGTCACGGCATCAAGAAAACACTCGTAAACTCTCGTAAACGCTCGTCCAACACATACACGAGAATGCCAGTGACCCACCGTGTAGACAATCGGTCCGCGATGTATCAAATGCGGGCATCAGCACCCAAGGCTTTCATGTGCAGCAAAACTTGACCATTTTCCGCCGCATGACTCCCAACCCCTTTCGCAGACAGAAGAGCGCACAAACCGGCATCTCCTCCAAACGTTTCCGCGCCAGCTGAACAACAGACTATCTCCTGAAAGTTCTCTCCCAACAATATGCGTACGCCCTGATTCAACATGCGATTTCATTGACATATGCTGCGAAAAAAGATAAAATGTCATCCGGCTGCAAGCCAGTGTCTTACTGACAAAAGTACAAACCGCGGCGGGCCCGAACTACTCGGCAACTGCCGCTATAGTTCCAGCAACCGAAGATAGATCCAGTGCCAGTTTGAGGTCTAAGCAGATAGGTGTGAGGAGGATTCATGGCAGAGTTTTCGACTGACAAGATTCGCAATATTACAGTCCTTGGACACGGAAGTTCCGGAAAGACATCCCTGGTTGAAGCCCTCTTGTTCAACAGCGGTGGGACCAGCCGTGTCGGACGTGTCGAGGACGGTTCCACTGTCTCAGACTGGGACGTTGAAGAACAGCGGCGCGGTATTTCCATAAACCTTTCCGTCGTTCCAGTGGAATTCCAGGAGACCAGGCTCAACCTTGTCGACACGCCCGGGTACTTGGACTTCGTGGGCGAAGTAATCAGCGGGCTTTCCATCTCGGAGGCCGGCCTCGTGCTTCTTGACTCGGTGGCGGGCGTTGAAGTCGGCACGGAACTGGCGTGGGAACAGCTGGATGCAGTCGAAAAGCCCCGACTGATTTTTGTCAACAAAATGGACCGGGAAAACGCCAACTTTGCCAACGCGCTGGCAAGCGCAACCGAGGTATTCTCTGGAACGATTCTGCCGTTCCAACTGCCCATCGGTTCTGGCGAGGAATTCGAAGGCATCGTCAACCTGGTGGATATGAAGGCATATATGGGCCCGGATGCGACCGTCGCCGATATCCCCGCCGACATGGAGGACGAGGTAGAGGCTGCCCGGCAGAACCTCGTCGACGCCGCCGCCGAGACGGACGACGAGCTGATCATGAAGTACCTTGAGGGCGAAGAGCTGACCGAAGACGAGGTGCGACAAGGTCTTAGACAGGGTGTGCAGGATGGCCAGATTGTGCCCGTTTTCTGTGGCAGCGCTATCCAGAATATCGGTCTGTTCAGCTTGGCGCGAGCATTAACAAACTACGTGCCTTCTCCTTCAGATGTGGTCAGTTCGGTGCCCAACGGCGGCGAAGATCTGCTGGAGCTGACAGGAGACGTAGACGGACCACTTGTCGCATATGTTTTCAAGACCATCGTCGACAGGTACGTGGGTCGCATGAGTTACGTTCGCATTTTTTCGGGCTCGCTTGCGGTCGACAAAGGGGCGACGATTCAGCGTTCCGGAGAGAACGTGAAGCTGCAGAATATGTTCCACGTCAGTGGAAAAGAATTGGACGCTGCAACTGTGCTCACTGCCGGCGACATAGGTGTTCTGACAAAGATGGATGGGTTGAAGACTTCCGATACGCTCAGCGAGCAGCAGCTTGTCGTTGCGCCCCCCGAATACCCAAGGCCTCTCTTTTCGGTGGCAGTGATGCCGGCGACCAAGGCCGACAGCGCCAAAATGGGGCAGGGTCTGCAGGCCTTGGCCGAGGAAAATCCGACGCTTCAGGTCGAGTATATCCAAGCTACAAAGCAGAACATTTTACAGGGCATGGGCGACACGCACATCGACGTCGCCATCAGAAGTCTGGACTCCAAGTTCGGCGTCAAGGTCGACACCGCCATGCCGAGAGTGCCCTATCAGGAGACGGTAACCCGCACCGCCAGCGCCCACTACCGCCACAAGAAACAGACCGGCGGCGCGGGCCAGTTTGCCGATGTCGAGCTGCGCGTAGAGCCAATGGACCGCGGTGACGGATTCGCCTACGATAGTGAGGTCTTTGGCGGCTCGATCCCCAGCGTCTTCATCCCATCCATCGAAAAAGGCATCCGGCAGATTCTCGATCAGGGCGTGATCGCTGGCTACCCCATTGTAGACGTCAAAGCCATCGTCTTTGACGGCAAACACCATCCCGTCGACTCCAAGGACATTGCCTTCCAGACCGCTGGCCGCGAAGTATTCAAGATCGCAATGCAGGAGGCCCGCCCCGTCTTGCTGGAGCCGATCTACACCATGCGCGTGACCGTCCCGGACGAATTCATGGGCGATGTGATGGGCGATCTAAACAACCGCCGCGGCCGCGTATTGGGGATGGAGAACCGAAACAACCGCGCAATCATCAACGCCGAGATCCCGCTAGCCGAGATACTACGCTACGGCACCGATCTGCGTTCCATGACACAGGGACGCGGCATCTACACCATCGAGTTCGGCCGCTACGAACCCGTTCCCAGCCACCTGGCCGACCAGGTCATCACCCAGAGCAAGGAGGAAGAGTCCGAACAGGAGTAAGTAGACGCTCAAGCAAGAGGGTGTGAGAAGGCGAAAGGCACAGTATGAATGTGAGGAAAAAGATTGAGTCAGACATTCGTGCAAAGTGGCCGAACGAGCAAACACACTTTACGCCTTGGCTTTCAGACAATCTTAACCACTTATCATCGGCATTGGATTACTGTTTGGATTTGGAAGCAATGGAGAAGGAGGTTGGGCCGTATAGGGCCGATATTGTTGCCCGCATCGCAGGATCCGATGATCTTGTTGTCATCGAAAATCAATTGACTCATGCGGATCCAAGACATTTGGGTCAGCTTGTCACCTATACCGCCCGTCTGAAGGCCAAGATCGGTGTTTGGGTAACACCCGGATATTGGTATACGAACATTTGCGCAATACGAAGCTTGAACAGGCATCTGCCAGCTTCTGCCGGGTTTTTTGCCGTAAGACTAAGTCTCTCCAAGCGCCAATCTGAGAAACAGTGTCCCGAGTTCCATGTAATTGAACACCCTAAGAAGTGGCAAGACCCCGTTGCACGAAAATTCTGGGCTTTCCTGAATGATCAGTTGCCCGACATACCTAGACCAAGTTTCAATCCTGGATCAAACCTGAGACGTGGCCGATTTGAAGTTGAGCAAGTCGGGCTGCAGATCGTTCAGCACTTTGAAGCCGACTTTGTGCGAGTGTATATTACAGGCAGTGGAGTTGAATCCAACAGAGACCTTAAGTCACGAATTAACTTGCATAGACCTGCACTCGTTGCTTCTTTGAGAGAATCAGATTTTCTCATTGCTGAGGATCCCTACTGCGTGTCTCGATTAGAAGTTAACGCACATGATCCAGACAACTGGATGGAAATAGTTGAATGGCTTGACAGCCAGAGAAGGACCTATGAGCAGGTTCTTCGTGAAGGCGCTGTCGAAAAACAGTAAGATGTTTCAATACATCGGAAAACTCTAGAGAGAATGCTAAAGTAACCCCCAGATTCAGCGAGTTACTTCTTCGGCCTTAGGCTCACACCCACGAACCTACTTGAAATACAATGCCAGTGAATGCCGGCGGAGCACGTCGGCGTTCTTGTGTAATGTAGCGAGATAAGTAATAGTTGCTTCGACTTGACTTCATCGAATTCCAAGAATGACTGCGCAAATGACACAGGCCGTTGCAAGTAGCATTGGGAACCGGTACGGCAACCAGGACCGAAAGCTAAGGCCTCCAAATGGTGGACACTAGTGCCTTACACGTTACTTGAAGCGGGCCTGCAGATCCTATACTTGGTCGGCGCCACGGGTCTCGCCGTCTACGGCCTTCAAGCGCTTATTCTCACCTTACTGAAACTACGCGAGGAAAGGCTGCTGCGAAAGTTGACCGCGCACCCCGTCGAATGTCCTTTAGGTAATCTGCCCCGCAAGGCATCCGACTGGCCATCTGTGACTGTCCAACTCCCGGTCTTCAACGAAGTTCACGTCGTCAGTCGTCTCATCGACGCCTGTGCCGAATTGGACTACCCTTCCGATCGCTTACAGATCCAGGTCCTCGACGATTCAACCGACAGTACCACCGCCATCGCCGAAAGCCGCGCAGAATTCTGGCGCAGCCAGGGCGCCGATGTTCAAGTCCTGCACCGCAGCGACCGGCGCGGCTTCAAGGCTGGCGCACTGAAGGAGGGCTTGCACCAGGCCAAAGGTGAGTTTATCGCCGTATTCGACGCAGACTTTGCACCCCTGCCAGACTTTCTGAAACGTACGCTACCCACCTTTGTCGAAAACGCCTGGCAGAATGTCGGATTCGTCCAAACACGCTGGACCCATCTGAACGAACGATACTCGGCTTTGACAAAGGCCCAGGCACTCGCACTCGACGGTCACTTTGTAGTTGAACAGGCGGCGCGCCATTCCGTTGGGCTGCCTTTTGGTTTCAACGGTTCCGCAGGCGTGTGGCGGCGGGCCTGTATCGAAGACCAGGCAGTTGGCGGTTGGCAGGACGATACACTCTGCGAGGATCTCGACCTGAGCTACCGGGCCCAGTTGGCCGGCTGGCAGGGCGTTTATCTGGACGAAGTTGGAGCTCCTGCCGAACTCCCCCCCCAACTTCTCGCCTTCAAGCGGCAGCAGTTCCGCTGGGCAAAGGGCAGTGTGGCGACTTTGCGAAAACTCGCGGCCCCGGTCTGGCGCGGAGGCTGGCCAACATTGAAGAGAACCGCCGCATACGTGCATCTTGGTGGATACCTGATTCACCCGCTCCTGTTGCTGTTGCTCATCGTTACCCCTCTTCTCATGCTGTCTGGCAGCCAGGCCTACTGGCCTCTTGCCTACCTGAGCCTTGTTTCCGTAGGACCCCCTGCCCTGTATGCGCTTGCGCAGCGTCGGCTTCACCCACAGGACTGGCTGCGCCGCTGGGCCCGTCTGCCCCTCCTCATGCTCCTGGGGATGGGCCTGTCCCTCAGCAATTCTGTTGCCGCCTGGCAGGCGATCTTCGGTAAGAGAGGGGCTTTCTTGCGGACGCCGAAGTTCAATGTCGAAGGCAATGCCGATTCCTGGCACGGCAGCGGCTATGCCCTCGACTTGGAGCCGCTTGTAGCCGTCGAGTTGACTCTTGCCCTCTATGCCACCACTGGCTGCTACCTTGCCGTCATCCACGGCCAGTGGTGGAATCTGCCCTTTCTTGCCTTTTACGCCTGCGGATACGCGCTCGTGGCAGCAGCTGGGCTCTATGAAGCATTGAAAGCGCGCTCCGCTCGTTTGCATCTTGAGGGCAGAATGGCTAGGCCGCTTCCACCCAAGAACCTTGTCAAATACTGATGGCGCCTGTACAATTATTGCAATGAGGCGAACATCTGGTTGGGCCCGGAGCCGTGTCTTGTTGGCCCAACTTGATGGCGTAGCCCATTTCTCAGAAGTGCCGAATCCTGGCACAAAGGAACGATGCCGTGTCAAAGCGTAGATATGATGACATCACCTGGCTGGAAGATCCAAAGGACGTGATTGTCCTTGCCAACCGCAGCCAAAAAAACTTCATTTTGGAACTTCCTACCGGCCAGTATCGTCTAGATGCTGGCCGAAAGATGCGTACTCTGCGATCAATACTGGACTTCGGCCAGATAAGTGAGTTGGTGTCCAGCGGCCAGTTGGTGATCGAAAAGTAGGCGCTCTATCCTTCGAAGCACAATGGAGTTGCGTGTTTCTCTGAGTCTGCGTTCGCCGCGTACCGGTGATGGCGGGGCGCAGTCAGTTCAAATGGGTGAAAAACAGTGTCGACCTTCCTCCTGATTGATGGGCATTCCCAGGCGTTTCGGGCCTTTTTCGGGGTCAAAACCCCCCTGGTTACCTCCCGCGGCGAGCCGACCACTGCGGTGTTTGGCTTCTTCCGCAAGCTCTTCAGCGTTCTGCGCGAATACCGGCCTGACGGCGTAGCGGTCGCATTTGACAAGGGCGACACCTTCCGACACGAAGAGTTCGTCGAGTACAAGGCGACCCGTGACGCCATGCCCGATGAAATGCGACCCCAAATGGATCGTATCGAACAGGTCCTGGAAGCCCTGAAGATTCCAATCCTGACGCTCGAGAATTTCGAGGCCGACGACATTTTGGGCGGGCTTGCCCGTCAAGCTGCCGGCGAAGGACACGATGTCCTGATCCTGTCCGGCGACCGTGATATGTTTCAGCTGGTCGCCGACAAAGTGAAAGTCCTCTACACATCGGGCGGCCCTTCTCCGACCACGTTACCCTTCGGCGTCGCCGAAGTTGCCGAACGTTACGGTGGCCTCGACCCTGACCAGTTCCTCGAAATGAAGGCCCTGGTGGGCGACAGCTCCGACAATATCCCCGGTGTGCCGGGTGTGGGCGAAAAGACTGCCATTCGATACCTTAAGAAGTACGGTTCTATTGACGAACTGTACGCACACATCGACGAAATCAGGGGACCCAAGTCGCAGCAGAATCTGCGCGATGCAGAAGAAGACGTCTGGCGCAACAAGCGGCTGATGACAATAGTCTGTGATGTGGACGTTACATTCGATGCCGTAGCGTTCCGACTTCAGCAGTACGATGGTGGCGCTGTGCGCCGCATTTTCGAAGAGTTGGATTTTCGCAGCCTTCAGCGCGAGCTGGATCAGTTGGGCGAAGGCGGTTTCCTTGGCAATGGCGAAGGGAGGTCGCTTCAAGTAGACGCCGAGCACGCCCAGTCAACTCTCTTCGCCGATTCAGAAGGCGCTTCAGCTTCCTCGGGTTGGCGGCCTTCAGCCAGTTCAACCAGCGAGCACCCATACCAATGCATTCAAACTCGGAATGACTTGGACGAGTTGTGTGAGGAGCTCAAAGAGGCGGAAATCCTTTCCTTTGACGTCGAGACCTCCGGCCGCGATCCGATGGCGGTAGACCTGGTGGGGCTCGGTATCGCCTGGGCCAAGGGTAAAGGCTGCTATATTCCCGTCGCGCACAGCGATGGAGAGCAACTTCCTTGGGACAATGTGCGTGAAGCCGTGCAACCCTTTTTTGCGGACGCGACTCTGCCCAAAGTCGCGCACAACGGAAAATATGATCTGGTTGTCTGCCGGCGGCACGGACTCCAGGTAGAAGGCCCTATTCACGATACAATGACCATTGCTTGGCTGCTGGACCCCGCCAGCCGTTCGATCGGCCTCAAGAGTCAGGCCGAGACCGAACTTGGCTGGACGATGACAGAGATTTCCGAGTTGATCGGATCGGGTCGCAAACAGATCTCGATCGCAGAGGTGAACATCGATCGCGTCACCGGCTACTGCGGCGCCGACGTGGACGCCACAATTCACCTGTGGAAGGCTCTCGCACCCCGCTTGAGAGAGGCCAGTGACACACTATGGAAGCTCTACGAGGAGATTGAACTGCCTCTGCTTCCGGTGCTTGCTGACATGGAGATGGCCGGGATTCGCCTGAATACCGATTTCCTGGCCGATCTTTCCAGGAGGCTGGTTACGCGGTTGCACGAAATCGACCTGCTTCTGAAAGGCATCGTCGGACACGACTTCAATCTTCGCAGTACGCAGCAGCTTAGCAACGTAATGTTCAATGAACTGGCCTTCCCTGCCAAGGGACTCAAAAAGACAAAGTCAGGATTTGTCAGTACTGCGGCCGGAGAATTGGACAAACTGAAGGCGTCCACGGCCCAACTGTCGCCCGAGCAAAGCCAGTTTCTGGACCTGCTGTTTGAGCAGCGCCAGCTCGAAAAACTGCGGGGAACCTATGTGGATTCGCTGGGCGGTCTTGTCAACAGCAGCACCGGCCGCGTTCATACAAACTACAGTCAGGCAGGTGCCGCAACCGGCCGCCTCAGCAGCAACGGTCCCAACCTGCAGAACATTCCCATTCGTACCGAGCGTGGGCGCGAAATCCGCAAGGCCTTTGAAGCCGAGGAAGGTTGCCTGCTTCTGGCAGCCGACTATAGCCAGGTTGAACTGAGAATCCTGGCCCACATTGCCGAGGAAGAACGTCTCATTGAGGCCTTCCGGCAGGAGCAGGACATTCACGCCGTGACCGCATCGCTGCTCTTTGATGTGCCCCTGGATCAGGTCACTTACGATCAGCGCGGACTGGGCAAAACGATCAACTTTGCTACCATTTACGGCGTCAGCGCCTTCGGCCTCAGCAGCCGCACTGACATGGATCCTGCTGAAGCCCAGCAGTTTCTGGACCAGTATTTCGCGACCTATCCCAACGTGCGCCAATACATCGACGACACAATTCGGAAGGCGGTCGAAGAGGGATTCGTCGAGACGCTGCTGGGACGCAGACGAATCTTTCATGAGCTGCAGGGTAATCTGCCCTTCAATCAGCGGCAGGCGCTCGAACGACAAGCGATCAACGCCCCTATCCAGGGGACGGCCGCTGACATAACCAAACTGGCCATGAGTAACCTCCACAAGTGCCTCCATGATCAGGATCTGAAGGCCAAAATGCTACTGCAGGTCCATGATGAACTGGTCCTCGAAGTACCTCACGAGGAGCTGAACGTAGTTGCCCCACTTGTACGCAGAGAAATGGAATCGGCCTTCGAGTTGAACGTACCCTTAAGGGTGGATGTCGAAGCCGGGCCGAACTGGTACGATATGGAGGAGCTGCCACTTCAACAAGCACTGATGCAATGAGCCGGCCCCGCACCTTGCGGACCAGGACATGGGTATGCTCTGTACTGCGCCCTGGTCAACGCTGGCTATTCGGGAAGTAGACCATGATTCGAGACCAGATACGGCAAATCGTCACAGAAGCAGTTGCCAGCGCGCAGTCGTCCGGCAATCTGCCCGCAATTGAGTTTCCTCCGGTTGAAATCGAACGCCCAAATCAGTCTGATCACGGCGACTACAGTTCCAACTTCGCCCTCCTCGCCACCTCCGCCATTAAGAAGGCATCCGGCCAGAGAGCCAACCCGCGCCAGATCGCACAGTCAGTCGTCGATAACATCCCAACGGGCGGACTCGTAGGTAGCGTCGAGCTGGCTGGGCCTGGATTTATCAATATCCGCCTCCACGAGAATTGGCTGCAACAGAGTGTGCTGTCGGTCCTCGAGCAGGGGGCTTCTTTTGGCGCCATCGACCGCGGCAAAGGCCAGAGATGGCAGGTCGAATATGTCAGCGCCAACCCAACCGGGCCGCTGCACTACGGGGGCGGCCGTAACGCCGTCCTTGGCGATGCGCTTGCCAACGTCTTGGAAGCGGCCGGCTACGACGTACAACGAGAATTCTACGTCAACGACAGTGGCACGCAGTTTCAGCTCTTCATCGAGAGCCTTTACGTCTGTTACATTCAACTCTGCGAAGAGTTGGACGGACTGACAAAGCGCAATTTGGAAATTCCTGAAGGCGGGTACCAGGGGGCCTATCTTCACGACTATGCCAGGTTGGTCAGAGAACGCAGAGGTGACCGCCTCGCCCACTTGGAGCCGGGCGAAGCCAGGGCCGAATTGCGCCAAGACGGACGTGAGATTGTCTTGCACGACATCGAAGATGAGCTTGCGTCGATGGGTGTTACCTTCGACCGCTGGTTCAGCGAGAAGAGCCTGTATGACGAGGGGTTGGTTGATCAGCTTCTGGAGCAGCTTTCCGATAGGGGCGAGGTCATCAAACGGGATGGGGCGCTCTGGTTCCTGGCCAGCAACTACCCGGGCAACCAAAAAGATGAAGTGGTCGTGCGGTCCAACGGAGCGCCAACCTATTTCGCAAGCGACATTGCCTATCATTACGACAAGTTTGAACGAAGGAAATTTGACCGTGTGATCAACGTCTGGGCTGTCGATCATCAGGGACACATTCCCCGTATGGGGGCCGTAATGCAGGCCCTGCAGCTGGACCCGGAACGCCTGAAGATCCTTCTGTACAACCTGGTAAAATTGATCAGGGGCGGCCAGGAAGTGAAAATGAGCAAGCGCTCAGGCGATATCCTGACCGTGCGCGAGGTCGTCGAAGAGGTGGGGCCCGATGCGGTCCGATTCATGCTCCTGACGACCAGCCCCGAACGTAGCATCGATTTTGATATGAGCCTGGCCGTACAACACAAGAACGAGAACCGTGTCTACTATGTGCAATACGGGCACGCCCGCATCTGCTCTCTCCTCCAGAGGGCTGCACGGAGCGGCCATCAGAGTCCCGAAGAGATTCCCGATGACGCTGCTGAGATCGTGAGCCTCCTCAGTGACCCGGCAGAGCTGACCCTGATCCGCCGCATGTTGGAAATGGAAGAACAGATAGAGTTGGCGGTCGATCGGCTGTCGCCGCATAATCTCACCTACTACGCTGAAGACCTGACTAAGACCTTCAGCGTCTTCTACGAAAACTGTCAGGTCCTGCACTCTGACGTGCCCAAGGATCTGGCTCGGGCAAGACTGTTGCTGGTCCTGGCTGCCAGGACAGCTCTGTCCAGAGTTCTGAACCTCATGGGCATGAGCGCGCCCAAGGTGATGTAAGCATCACCCTTTACGAATGGCGTTTGCCCAACTGGTCGGCGCAGACCGCCCGACAAAGAGCGAATTGCACTTTTTCCTGTTCGCTACGCGTCCGGCGGCTAGTGCCTGCCGACTCGCACCGAGAAAGTTGTAATGACCGAGAGTCTCAAAGTATTGGTTAGCGACAAGCTATCAAAAAGGGGTTTGCAGCCTCTTTTTGAAGCCGGCGGTATTTCAGTTGACATTTGCACCGAGCTGTCATGGGAGGAACTGCTCTTCCGGATTCCCGATTACCATGCGCTCCTTGTTCGCAGCAGCACCCAGGTCACTTCCGACCTCATAGGAACGGCGAAGCGGCTGCAGGCGATCGGACGCGCCGGCACCGGCGTGGACAACATCGATGTCGAGGCCGCCACCCGGGCCGGTGTCACCGTCGTCAACACCCCCACCGGAAATACAGTCGCCGCCGCCGAACATACAATCGCCATGTTGATGGCGCTCGCCCGCAATATACCTCAGGCCGACCGTAACGTGCGCGCCAAACTGTGGGATCGCGGCGCTTTCGTCGGTACGGAAGTAAGAGGCAAGGCACTCGGTATCGTTGGGCTGGGTCGAATTGCTCAGGAAGTAGTGCAATTTGCCCTCTCTCTGGGGATGAGAGTTTACGCATACGACCCGTTCGTCAGCCAGGAGTACGCCTCGCAGCGGCACGTGACCCTCATATCTCTCGATGAGATGCTGCCGCTGGTGGATTTTCTCACCATGCACGTGCCTCTTACCGATGCTACGCGTAACCTCATCGATGCCAACAGGCTGAAGCAGTTGAAAAAGGGCGCCCGCGTTCTGAACGTCGCACGCGGGGGAGTCATCGACGAAGAAGCGCTCGCCGCTGCCGTCGCATGCGGTCACATCGGGGGCGCTGCACTGGATGTTTTTGACACCGAACCCCTCCCCGAAGACAGTCCCTTGAGAGACGATGAAAGGATCATTCTAACCCCACATCTGGGGGCAAGTACCGTCGAAGCGATGGACAGAGTGGCTGAGGATGTCGCAGTTCAGGTGCTGGATATATTACAGGGAAGACCGGCCCTCCACGCAGTCAATGCCCCCATCCTGCCCCCCACGGCATTGAACACTATCATCCCGTACATAGATCTGTCGGAACGAATGGGGCGGTTCTTGCGTCAGATTGACGAAGAGGGAATCAAAAGGCTGGAGATTACCGGTCACGGTCCTGTAACCGCATTTGACATGGCCTATATCGTGGCATCCGCGATTCGCGGCGTGCTTTCCGGTATCGTGGAAGAACGGGTAAACCTGGTAAACGCTGAACTGATGGCCCGCAGTCGCGGCATAGAGATCGTTCAACGAAAGATGCCGAAACACGAACGTTATGAGAGTATGATTACACTGCGGCTTACCAGCGCCAGCGGAACGAACTCCGTGCAGGGAACCGTCTTGTTGGACGAATTGAAGTTTGTGGCAGTAAATGATCTATGGGTAGAGTTTCCAGCCGCGGGAAACCTTCTACTGGCATCGCATACGGACCGACCTGGAATGATCGGAAAAGTAGGTACACTTCTGGGCCGCTCCGATGTGAATATCAGCTTTATGCACGTAGGCCGTCGAGCACCGCGCGGAGAGTCGATCATGGTGCTGGGCACTGACGAGCAGACGCCTGCCAACGTTCTGAAGAAGTTGGCCGACATTCAGGACATTCGCTGGCTGAAGGCTGTCGAGTTACGCGAATCGTAATGACCAGAGACTCAAACTCGGAGAGTCGATTCGGAATCCAGACGGGGCACCATCGCAAAGAGTGGAGACACAACACCTCCGGCCGCTGCCCTGAGACCGTTTCCTACAACGTGGTTCGGAACGCTGGCGCTACCGGCGCGCCGGTAGCTACCAAACGCCTCCGAGAAAGGCCCGCGCAAAACCTTGCCCTCGGCTTGCTCGCCATGTCACTCCTCTGGATCGGCCCCATGCTGGCTTGCGGCAGCTTCCAACCTCGCCCCACGCCCACCCGGGAACTCCCGGTCGCAGCGCCTGCCCAGGAAACGCCCGTACCGGATCTGCCGACCCCGACAGTTGCCCCGCCTACTGCCCCCAGCCCGACTGAAACAGCTGTTCCTTCTCCTACTCCGACGGTCTTCGTCCGCAATCCCCTGACGATCGGTGAACCGGCGCGTATCACGGTTCCCGGCGGATTGAATGTGCGCGAACAGCCCACGGTTAGATCCCCGGCCGTCACGCTCTTGGCCCAGGGCAAACGCATTATCGTCTTGGAAGGTCCCGTAAGTTCCGACGGATATATCTGGTGGAAGGTCGATGACAATCAGGGCACCGTCGGCTGGGTGGCCGGAGGTCAGGGAATCGACGACTGGATCTCCCCCAATGTCGGTGAGGTTCGCCCCATTGACCGTTCTCCTATCATCGGCGATCGGGTCATCGTCACGCTCAACGGCGAGTTGACCGTTCGCGCCCTGCCCGGTGTCGGCTCGACAATTGTTTCCCGCGCCAGGACGAACCAGACGTTTACCGTCATAGCCGGACCCCAGGCCGCCGACGGCTATTTCTGGTACCAAATTCGTTCGGACGATGGTGAAGTTGAAGGCTGGGCAGCCGATGGCATCGAAGGAGAGCGCTGGCTTAGCCCGCTTGAGTAGAAAAATCGGACATCTGAGCTAGTCGGCGTTGAGGATAGCAGAACGCCGAAGGCCGGGAACTGTAGCAGTCCCACCTTCAAGAACTGCCTCGCAACACACACGCGAGCGAGTTCTGAGGAAAGTTTCTAGCTCTCCCCCAGTCTCCGCAACGCAGATTCCAGTATCAAAACTGCTTGCCAGTATTCGTCCAGACTGATGTGCTCGTTCGGCGTATGGTCGAGGCTGCTGTCACCCGGTCCGTAGGCAACGATTGGGCATTGCCATGCCGGCCCGACAACGTTCATGTCGCTGGTCCCGCTCTTGCTCACAAAGCGTGGTCGTACAGAGGTCTGTTCGCGAATAGCCGCGAGGAATCCCCGTACCAACGGACTGTTGCGGCTGCTTCGCCAAGCGGGTTCGTACCCATGCAGGCAGAATTCCACGCCTAAACTTTCGTCGCCGAAATGGAGTTTCTGAGGAGCCGCGTCAGTCCCTCTGACGTACGGTGGCTCCGGAGCGGGCGCCCGCTCATTGACCCGCTCCCGCACCCAATGCCACATCGCTCCCAGGAATGCGTCAACGTCAAAATCAAGTGGCAGACGAATCCCTATCTTGGCCCACACCAGATCGCGCATCGCCTCGTCGGTCCATGTACGCAATTCACGCAAGCTGGGCCGCAACTGGTCGAACGTCCTGGTTCTGTCACGATTGAAACAGTCAACGTAGTCGCCGATCCAATTCCACAGGTCGACCGCAGTTGTCGCCACGCCCGGATTGGGGCCGGCTGAGTGCATCATGGGCTGGTCCGCCGTCATCTCCAGCAGAATGCGTCCCATATAGAAGAGTGTAATGCGAGTTGTGCCGCTGGGCTCACCGATGACACAGAAGTCCGGCGTCGCCTCCTGTTCGCCGTCAAAACGGTCGCGGATGAAACGGGCTCCTTTGCTGGTCGCCGCCTCCTCCTCAACTGCACCAACAACGACCAGGCGAATGTCCTTTCGTTGAGCCCAACCAGACCCCAGAAGAGCGGCGGCAGCCGTAAATGTCGCCAAAGGCCCTTTGGCGTCGACGGATCCTCGGCCAAAGAGGACCGCCCCGTCTTCACCTTTTTCTATTCGAACCGGTATGTCTCCGAAAACAGTGTCGATGTGCCCGAGAAGTACGACAGTCCTTCCGGCATCAATCGCCCCGATTTCACCGACTGCGTTTCCAACCGCGTCTACCTCATACCTGTCGTAACCAAGGGTACGCATCGCACCGGCCAGAAAGGAGCTGGCTTTCAGTTCTTCGCCACTAAAGGAAGGGATCTCTACTAGGCGGGTTAGCAGGTTTTCGGCATCAGTTCGGGAGAGTTCAGACATTTCCACCAAGGCTTCAGTCGACAGTTTTGCGTGGATTAGCCCTCTAGGTCGTCCAGTAGGTCTCCCAACTCTCTCTCCCAAACATCGTCCAGAGGCATGAACGGGTTCTCGGTGAATTCTTCTTCCAGCTTCTGCAAGTAAGCGTTTACGTCAAGCTGCGGAGCTTGGCGCGAGAGCTCTTCCATCTGTTCTTCCATCGAGGAAATCAACTCGTCACTTTGTATTCGCAACTCCGACAGGTCCATTCCCAGATGAAACATAAAGTCCACTCTACGCATTATGTCGTACCAGGCCTTGACGTCGTCTTCGATGCGCACACTCTGTGCCGGGAGCATAACCTGGCCAAAGTCGTAGGCTGGGACAAATCCGTGGAAGCAAATGTACTCCTTGTTGCGCTGACCGGCATGGTAGGCGAGATAGGAGCCGATAGTAGTTCCGCCTTCGTAATTGGAGAAACGGACCGCATACTCTTCCATCTCCTTACGCATTCCTTCCAGGCTGAATACGCAAGAGATATCCCGGTCCTTGTTGAAGGGCATGGCGCCGTAAACGCCGCCTACCGCCACCACCCTTTTGACGCCCAGCTTTTCCACGATGTCAAAGAAGGCGTCGGCATACTCTTCTTCGTTGACGTGGGGTTCCTCACCAAGGAAGATGAAAAGCCCTTTGTCCCCGAGCTCGGTGAAATATAGCTCAGTCTTGATGACTCGCATCTCCTGAACTACGCCTTCCTTAGTATGGACCTCCGGTCTCAGAAGATGATGTGCGCCAGGCATCTGGAACATGAAGAACCTGTCCCGGCTGATTTCGCCGATCTTGCGCGTATCCAGCTTCTCAATCAGATAGGCAGGCAGTCCGGACGAGATCGAGCCGGCGTCTGCCCACTGGTGCCAACCGGCAATCATGACCATCTCACTGGCGGTCGGGATCTCCCACAAATGTACTCGCTCGTCCATGTCATTACCTCGATTTCGCTAGATTCGTCCCGGGGCGGCGGTACGTCAAGGGCGCAGCATGCGAAAGATGATCACGGGTGGAATTTCACTGAAATTCGGCCCCCAGCTTACATCCTGCCTTCCTGGTGGGTGGGAGGCGGGGAAAGCTCTTTCTTCGATGCCGGTCAATACAAAACCTGCGTCTAGCCCTATGCTCAGCAAAGCATGAAGCGGCCTGTGAAAGTAAGGCTGAGGCCGAGGCTGTCCGGCCAGAGCGCGGCCCTTGTGCATCGTCGGCGTCATGTAACCGGCTACGCGCACGCCATATGTCGTGACCTCTTCTCCGTCTACTTCCTCTCTCTCGCAGAAGAGAGCGGAGTGGGCCTGATTAAAGCAGGGATGCATCATCGAGAATACGAAGCATCCTCCCGGCTTAAGCAACCTGTACAAGGTCCGAAACAGCGGCTCGATTTCGGCCATGTCAAACAAGGCCATATTGGAGAGCGCGGCATCGAGCCTCTCTTCGCAAATCCTCTCAAGTCCTGATTCGTCGCTGGCGTCAAGCACATGAAATTGGATGTCGCCGTCGTCGGCAGAACTGCGCTGCCTGGCAAAACGGATCATCTCCTCTGCCACGTCGAACGCAATAACGCGGGCGCCCAGGCGCCCCAGCCTTCTACTGGTCAGTCCGTTGCCGCAGGCTATATCCAGAACCATCTGGCCTGGCTCAATTGCGAGCAACTCTTCAATGGCCGGCCAGCAAAGAACATTGACGAAGTCGTTGCCCTCTCCCATGTAGCTGTCCCAGTAGGCTGAGTTGTGGTTCCAAACCTCTTTCACCTCACGCCTGTATTCGGGAAAGGAGGACGCAGCATCTGTTGGGCGCCCGGCGAGACTCTCGCGCTCTGCTGACGGGAGGTAGCTCTTGGCCTCACCACTCCCACGTGCCATTGGACTTCTCCTCTACGGTCTGACTGAGAATGCCCTGCCACAAAAGCCAGACGCTATGGCACAGAGCACGACTCGGCACATTGTACCACAAACGTATAATGGCAGGACACAGCGAGGCAGGCAGACGTTCCCCCCAAAGTGGAGGTGACCTCTCCCACGCCCCTGGCAGCAACGAAACCATAGCCACTTCGCCATCCAATCTGCAGGAGAGGAAACGGCAGTTCTCTCTCCTCACTCCTCTTTACACTCTCCTCGCTTTTTTGGGCGGTCGGGCCTATTCGGCCCTCCCTTGTGCGGGGGC
>JAPPKT010000541.1 GCA_028819675.1 Caldilineaceae bacterium
GCCCCAGGTCGGTGGCAAGGGCGCCAGCGGCGGCACCAACGTCGATTTTGGTCAGCTGTTCGGAGGGCGCTAGTCGGTTCCTGACTGCTCGCAACGTAGTAAACGGGAGAGCAGGAGCCACTACGGGAACGTCAGAGATCAGAGGTGACTGTGTTCACGTGCGCGGTCTGTCATGCTGAAGAGTGCCGGGACGAACTCGTGACCGAACCCTTTCAGATCGATGGACAGTATGTGTTCGTAGAAAGGATTCCAGCTGTGGTCTGTGCCCGTTGCGGGGAAGAATCTTTCAGCAGCGGCACAACGGAAAAGATTCGTCTCCTGGTTCATAGCCAGGCAGAATCCACGAAGCCCAATGCCATGCCGGTACTCAAGTTTGAATAGTATAGCGACTGCAGGACCTGTATAGCTTGGCTGTCGGGCGAAAACTGCTCTAACGAGATACCTCGACAAGAGGTTCGATGGCGCTGGTATCAATCTTGGTCCGGGCGACGTCCAGGTCGTACATGCGCTGCAGGTTCAGCCAGAAGTCGGGAGTCATCCCCAGGGCCTTTCCGATGCGCAGCGCAGAGTCCGCAGTAATCGACCGGCGGCCATGCACGACTTCATGGATACAAATCGCTGGAACGCCTATCGTCTTGGCCAGGCGGGATTGTGAGATGTCCAACTCCTGCAATATCTCCGTTAAATGCTCCCCTGGATGAATCGGCTCGGCAGGGCCCGGAGCATGCCCCGCGTTGTCGTTTGATTCGGTGCGCAAGAGGTCTTCTCCTCAATGATAGTCGGCGATTTCAATTTATCGATCCGAGACCGATGGCAGATGGTACATCTCCAGGGGAATTGACACTTCACCTCAACCAGCCATTCCTACCGTAGGGGCACCCCTTGTGGGTGCCCTGGTGGTTGCTTGTGGGCCCCCGTGTCCCTCTGTGCCCCCGTGGATATTCCGGGTCTTGCCTTTGCATATCCCGGTTCATGCAAACGTCAACGAGTCTTAATAGCTCTCCAGATCAGTAAACTCTATCAGCCCCTCCAATCCCTCCTCTGCAAAGACCCGCCGCACACGCTGCGCCGGGTTCTCCTTCCGCTCCAGCCGCTGCCATAAAGGAGCCAGCATCCGCTCTTCCCCGTAGCCGCGGCGGGCAAGAGCGGCCGCGACCAGTTCAAGAATGTCGGCCAGGAATCCGGGCACCGGCTCAGGCGCGGTCAGACCGGCGCGGACTACTTGCTCGTGGTACTGTTGCATGCGCGGCCAGCACTCAGCGAGAGGAATAGATTTCCCCCTCTCCTCACCAGCCGGCGCGAACGCTGTCTTCATGTAATTGGTAATCTCCTCACGCCCCTCGACCAACCCCAGATAAAGTGCAGTCGCAGCCATCATTTCGTCCGGCGGCTGCTGGCAGGCCGGGCGCAGCTCGACCGTGCCGTAGGCGGTGCGCAAACGAGCGCTGTGCCAGATATAGTGATCGTGCAGCAAAAAGGCGTCGAAACAGCCGGGCGAGAGAGCCGCACCCTCACTTCCTGCCATTCCAAAGTCGTCGCGCAATACCTCGGCGAAAGGCCGCCCATCAGGCAGCAAACGCTCTCCTTCGCGGTACAGCAGAGCGGGCATCCGGCTGAGGCAGGCGACAAAGTCCGTAAGGTCGGCGTAGGGGCGGGCGATCATGCCGTGGCGTTCGCCGTAGAGAGCACTGATCATACGCCCTTCGCGCCCGGAGCAGTCGCCGGTCAGCGCGCCGGCAACAACCGGCGAATTGGCGCACAGGGCGACCACAACCGGCGCCATCAAGATGGCGAAATTGAGAACGCTGACCGCCTCATCGCGGCTGACATCGACGTGCGTCTGGTCGCTGGCTGTCACGGTGTACCAGATCCAGTCGTCGCCCATAATGTCGGCGAGCGCGTGATAGCGCTGTTTGGGCGACAGCAGGTCCCGCGTAGCCGGGCTCAGCGGCTGCACGCCATACCCCAGCACTCGCCACCCCAGCTGCGCCGCGGCCCGCACCAGCCGCTCCACAGCTGTGCGGAAGGCGGTCTCCAGTTCAAAAAGGGTGGCGTAGGGACCGACGTTGAGTTCGATCGTACCCTTGCCCACCTCGAGCGCGTAGCTGTAGGCGGCGCCGTCGAGACCGACAATCAGGTCGGTGTTTACGGCATCCCACTTGACCTTGAGAGGAGAGAGGGAAGAACCTTCGCCTGTCTCACCCGCCATTAGTAGAGGCCACAGCCGGTCCATATCGGCGGCGTGTCCGCTTTGATCGACGACAGGGAATTCGGCTTCGCGGCCGACCGTGCGGGGGCCTTGCAGTTGCGTGGGAAAGTGCGCGGCGAAGCGGTCGGCCAGGGCTTCGTATGCCCGGTGCAGTGAAGACTCCACTATACCAGACCGGGTTGGAAGGGCCTGATTGTGGCTGAAAGACGTCGGACGATCGTGGGCAGCGCGGCGTATGTGCGGCAGACGGCACTGGCCTGCGTCTCGTCGCTGCCGCGGTCTTTGA
>JAPPKT010000607.1 GCA_028819675.1 Caldilineaceae bacterium
AAGGGTTGTCGCCGCCTACATCGCGGGTGAAGCCGAAGGTGCGAATGTTGGGCGCCTCGAATTTATGCGCAATGGAGATGAAGCGCTCCAGCCGCTGCATATGTTCTTGAAAAAGAGGATGGCTCTCCATCTCGTCGAGGGAGAGATCTGCCAGAGAGAAAGGGCGGAAAAACATCCCGCAGACCAGATGGGTGCGCAGGCCGTTCTCTGCGGTGAGTTCCAGTGCTCGATCCAACTCCGTGTCGGTCAGCTCGTGGACCTGCTTGCCCCACAGGTTGTGCAACTCCACGTAGGACATACCCTCTTCGCGGGCGATTGAACAGGCACGCGCGAAGTCCTGATCGATCTCATCGGTAACGACTCCGAATTCATACCGTTTCATAGCGGGCATTTCACTCTCTCAATCGGGAATCTTTTGTTGATGGTTGGTCAACCCAAAGAGCGTTGCCGCGGTCTTGCCGCAGATCTGCTCTTTCTCCTCATCTGACAGATGGGGATTGGCCAGCACCTCGGCGACAGGGCCGCCGATGGGCCCCATATCGAAGGGATAATCGCTGCCGATCAACACATGATCGGCGCCGACCATATCCACCAAATAGCGCAAGGCCAAAGGGTGAAAGGACATGCAGTCGAAGTAGACCTTTCTCAAATAGTGACTGGGCGGATGCGGAATGGCGGCGGCACACTCCTGGGCGCGCACCTTGTAGCCGTGATCCATACGCCCTACAACATAGGGGAAGACGCCGCCGGCATGGGCAAAGATAATTTTCAGATTCGGCCAACGTTCGAGGATGCCGCCGTAAATTACGGATGCAATGGCCAGGCCAGTCTCGGCCACCATGCCCAGCAGATTGTGCAGGTAGAAGTCCTGCATTCGCTCCTCACCCGCAGGGATATACGGGTGGACGAATACTGGCACGTCCAGTCCGGCAATCGTCTCGAAAAGAGGGAAATAGTCAGGATGATTCAGGTTTTTTCCAGCTACATTGGAGCCGATCTGAAAGCCATGCAACCCGAGTTCATTGATCGCGCGTTTTGCTTCAGCAACGGAGGCGGCGATGTCCTGCAGCGGAACGGTCGCCAGCCCCAGGAACCGCTCGGGATATTCGGCAACCCTTTCAGCGATGCTCTCATTCAAGCGTGATGCCAGTTCCCTGGCCGCGCCGGCTTCTGCCCAGTAAGAGAGCGTGGGGGGCGCGGAGGAGATGGCCGCCATCGAGATTTGGGCGCTGTCCATGTCGGCCAGCATCTGCCCGGCGGCGTGGAAATCCGGCGTCAGCGGGTGATCGAAGTTGCCGGGGCAAACCAGATGCTCGCGGCCATCAGCTCGCCGTTCAATTGTGGATTGGAGGGTGTTCGGACCACGGGCCGCGTCCAAAAAGGCTTTGGGAAAGAAGTGGCAATGGACATCGAGGGAGAACATTTTATCAGATCTCATGAATAGGGCTGTTGAATTTAAGCCGTGAGAAGCGCCTGTTGCACTGCACGTTTCAGGCATTAAAGCTGCTGTTGAGGAAAGAAAGGCTCTCTTTCGCGAGCGCGTCGGGGCTTTCGGCCAAGGGACGCCAAATGCATGTTGCGCCTGCCAGTTCCGGGATGACGGCGTTGAAGGACTCCACCACCAGCCAGCCATCGTATTGGATATCCGCCAACGCCTGAAATGTCCCGGCCCAATCCACCTGTCCGCTACCGACGGCACCGCGATCGTTTTCGCTGCAATGGAAATGTTTGATGTGCGTACCGGCGCGGCGGATGGCGTCCGGGGTAGATTTTTCCTCGATGTGCATGTGGAAGGTGTCGAGCAGCAGGCCCACGGACGGCTGATCGACCGCATTCATCAGGCGGACGCCGTCCTGAACCGTATTGAGCATGAAGGTCTCGAAGCGGTTCAGCGGCTCGAGCGCGAGCGTGACGCCCTCAGCAGCGGTAACAGCGCCGACCTCCTGGAGAGACCGGACACAGTTGTCAAATTCCTGACGGGTGAATCCCCGACCCCGCAGTTCGCCGACGGGCACGGCCATGGGTCCGCAAAGGAGATCGGCGCCGAGGGCTGAGGCGGCGCGCACGACGTTTTGCAGCCAAGCCACCCCCTGTGTGCGGCGGTCGTCATCGATAAGACTGAGTCCCGGGGCCATGGCTGTGGAGGCGGTGCAGGCCAGACCACTGTCCAGGCAGGCCTGGCGGATAGCGGGCAAGTCAAGGGCTGCCGGATCGAAGATGGGAAGCTCAACGCCGTTGTAACCCATTTCGCTGATGAGCGGGAAAAGGGCCATCTCGTCGGCGGTGATCCTGCCACTCCACACCATCAGATGAACACCGAGTTGGTGGCTGTGCATAGATCGTCCGTAGCTACTGAGCCATGTTCTGTGTACGGTCTGCCTGGGGGGAATGTACCGTCAGCATTTCCGTGGCGGGCTCTCGATGGTCATGGCGGTGAGCGTTGGGCATATATGGGCGTGGCCTCGCCTGTCCTGCTCGCGCCGGCACATTTTC
>JAPPKT010000581.1 GCA_028819675.1 Caldilineaceae bacterium
CTGCGCGTCAGCATCCCCACCTTCTCGTCCCTCGAGTTCGTAACCACGAACTGACATTGAAGCAGCGAAGTAAGTGATGTGATTGACAAGAGTTGAAGAGTGAGAGGAGAGGGGTTTCTCTCTCCTCCTCACTCTCTCCTATATTCATAGGAACCCTCTATGACCGATGCCGCTCTGCCCCTCCAACCCGACGCCGCCAGCGCCGAAAGACCAAAGACACAAAGCACGCTCGCCCGCGTCGTGCAGTACACCGGACTGCGTATGGTTGCCCTGTTCTTCACTATCCTCATCGGCGTCTATCTGACGATTCTGCTCGCCAATATGGGCGGCTATGTGGATGAGATTCGCAAGAACCATATCCGCGAACAAGTGGCGCTCTCCGTCGGGTTTGATGATGAATTCAAGAACATGACCTCCGAAGAACGCCGTGAACATATCGAAAAACTGGTCGCATTGCAGGAAAAGCGCATGGGGCTCGACCAACCCTTCCTCCTGCGCAGCTTCCGCTTTCTCTTGGGCGCCATGATTCTCGACCTCGGCTGGGCCGATAACATGTCCAGCGACAGCGGCTCGCGCATGGTGCGTAACATCATCTTGGAGCGTCTTCCGGCTACCTTGCTTCTCTTCGCCTCCTCCTTCTTCATGCTCTTCTTCGTCGGCATCTTCGTCGCCCTCTATCTCTCTCGCAACTACGGCAGCAGGCTCGACAGAGTTATCATCGGTCTGGCCCCCACTTCCGCCGCCCCCAGCTGGTTCTACGGACTCTTTTTCATCCTGCTCTTCGCCGCACTGCTGGGCTGGTTCCCTTTCGGGGGGCTCGTCGTCGCACCCCCGCCCGATTCGATCGTTAACTACGCTCTGAGCGTCCTCAACCACATGGTTCTGCCCGTCACCGCCATCTTTTTCAGCGCCATCTTCTTGGGCGTCTACGGCCAGCGTACCTTTTTCCTCATCTTTTCCAACGAAGACTATGTCGACATGGCCCGCGCCAAGGGCCTGTCCGACCGCGTCGTCGAACGCCGTTACATATTGCGCCCCACCATGCCCACCATCGTCACCGGCCTGGCGCTCTCAATCATTGGTCTCTGGTTCGGCTCAATCGTACTCGAGACCATCTTCAACTGGCCGGGTCTCGGGCGGCTCTTCTATCTTGCCACCAACATCTTTGAAACCTCGGTGATCGTGGGCTCCACCGTTATCTATGCCTACCTGCTCGGCATCACCGTCTTCTTCCTTGATATCGTCTACGCCCTTTTGGACCCGCGCGTCAAAGTGGGCGGCAGTCCCGGAGGGCATGTATGACAGCAATTCGCCGCACCCTCTCCGCTCTTTCCCAATATCCTTCCGCTGTCGCCGGTCTCGCCATAATCACCGCCATGGTCCTCTTCTCCATCTATACCGTCATCGCCATCCCCTACAGTGAAGCGATTACCCTCTGGCGCGGCGGAGAGGGCGTATGGCTTGAAAACCCGCGCACCGCCGCACCCAAATGGGTCAACCTCTTCCCCGGCGTCAACCTGCCCGAAACCATGATCCTGGGCCCCGCCGGCGAATCCGATGACCCTGCCGTACACAAGGAGCGCCAGGTAGTCTCCGAAGAGATGACCGACGTCATCACCACCTTCACCTTCGAATACACCGCCGACGACTTTCCCCAGGAGATCTCCCTCTTCCTCACCTCTGAGCATGAACAGAAACGCCCGCTCGTGTCTCTAACCTGGCTGACCCCCGACGGACGCGAAATCCGCATCGCCGACGTTACCGTCGAAGGACCCGTTACCGTCCGCTTCTCGCAGGAAGAAAAACTGCAAAGACGTCTCGACGGCCAAAGGGCCGAAATCGCCCTCTTCGCCGACCCCGCCTCCGACGAAGACGACCCCAGGCCGCTCAAAGGCACCTACAAGCTCGTCGCCGCCGGACTCGTCTTCGAGGATGACGCCGACGTTGACGCCCGCCTCGTCGTCTACGGCCAGGTCTACGGCCTCGCCGGCACCGATCACCTGCGTCGCGATCTCTTGCTGGCCCTCATGTGGGGGATGCCCGTCGCCCTCGCCTTCGGCCTCCTCGCAGCCGTGGGTACCTCCGTAAGTACATTCATCGTCGCCGCCATCGGGGCCTGGTTCGGCGGCTTCGTTGACGCTGCTATCCAGCGCATAACCGAGGTCAACCTCATCCTGCCCGTCCTGCCCATCCTCATCATGATCGGCCTCTTTTACTCCCGCAGCATCTGGGTGATGCTCGGCGCTATAGTTATACTGAGCATTTTCAGTTCAGGCATTAAGACCAGCCGCGCCGTCTTCCTGCAGATAAAAGAGGCGCCCTACTTTGAGGCCGCCCGCGCCTACGGCGCCGGCAACTTCCGCATCGTCTTCCTCTACCTCATCCCCCGCCTGATTCCCACCCTCGTGCCCGGTTTCGTCGTAGCCATCCCCACCTTCGTCTTCGTCGAGGCCACCCTCGCCGTGCTCAACC
>JAPPKT010000006.1:0-327 GCA_028819675.1 Caldilineaceae bacterium
TCGATCAAGAGGAACTTACCGAGAACGTGGTGGACGAAACGCTGGGCGTGCTTCTAAAATATCGGGATGACATCGAAAAGGTGCAGGGCCAGACCGTCCGCGAAATCGTTCAGGTGTTACGGAGCCAGGACGGTGCACGGGCATCGCGCGATGAGTGAATCTGACAACGGCGCGGTGGCCGGGGAAACATTCACGATTGTAGAGAGCACTGGAGGCGGTGAGACCGTACTTAACCTCCCGCACCTCATACCTCCCGGGGGGGGGGCGGGGGGGGGGGGGGGCCCGGGCCGCGGGAGGGTGCGGGAGGGCATGGTGGGGGTTGAGCGG
>JAPPKT010000006.1:337-22749 GCA_028819675.1 Caldilineaceae bacterium
CTCCCCCCTCCCACGGCAATTTTCTGCAGAACATGCTGCTCTTTGCCCGCCTTCTGCGCGGGCTGAGCATCCCGGTCACGCCAACACAGATTCTCGACCTGGTCGAAGCACTGACGCAGATTAATTTAAGGGTCAAGGCGCAGGCACGGGACGCGGCCAGAGCTATTCTGGTCAGCCGGCAGGAACATCTGGAGCTGTTCGACGAGGCGTTTGAGTTGTTCTGGCGGGCGAGGGAGAGACAGGAGCTTGCGCGCATCAATCTGGGTGAACTACTGCAGCAGACACCGCAGGGAGAAATTCAATATCGCCTGATTCGGGCCGACCGCGATCAAAAGGACGAACGCAAACAGGTTGACCAGGAGCCCCTGGTCGAAAAGATCTACACCTACAGCAGCGTCGAGGCCCTGCGCAGCCGGGATTTCGCGACGATGACCGAGTATGAACTGCAACAGGTGAAGCATTTTATGCAGGAGTTGCAGTGGAAACCGGCCGAAAAACGCACCCGGCGCCGGGTTCCCGCTACCCACGGAGACCAGGTTGATCTGCGCCGGTCGCTGCGCCAAAATGTGCGCTACGGCGGTGAGCCGATTGTAATTGCCCGGCGCCAGCGCAAAACCCGCCGCCGCCCAATTGTCGCACTGGCCGACATCAGCGGCTCGATGGATCGCTACAGCCGCGTGCTGTTGCAATTCCTGTACTCGATCACACACGCGCTGGACAGGGTAGAGGCGTTTGTTTTCAGTACACGGTTGACCCGCATCACACGTCATCTGAGGCGGCGTGACATCGACCTGGCCCTGGACCAGACCGCCCACGCGGTGCACGACTGGGCCGGAGGCACGCGCATTGGCGAAGCGATCCGCGCCTTCAACTTCGACTGGGCGCGGCGCGTCTGCGGGCAGGGCGCAATCGTCCTCGTCATCAGCGATGGCTGGGACCGCGGCGATCCGGAGATGCTGGGACAGGAGATGGGGCGGCTGCAGCGCAGCTGTCACCGGCTGATCTGGCTGAACCCACTGCTGGGCTCGCCCAGCTACGAACCGCTGACGCGGGGGATTCAAGCTGCGCTGCCGCATACCGACGAGTTCCTGCCGGTACACAATCTGATCAGTTTGGAGCAGTTGGCGCAGGTAATGGCAGAAGCGCAGGCCTGAAGATAAGCGGTCATTCACAAAGTTACAAGGTAGGGCCTACCATGAAAGAGATCCTGGCAGATATCGACAACTGGCAGCAGGCAGGCAAACAGGTCGCCCTGGCAACGGTCGTGCAGGTGTATGGTTCGGCACCGCGTCCTTTGGGCGCGAAGCTGGCGGTGTCCGAGGACGGCGCCATGGTGGGTTCAGTCAGCGGCGGCTGTGTGGAGAGCGCCACTGTGCAGGAGGCGCTGGAGGTATTGGAGACGGGCAGGCCGCGTCTCGTCTCCTTCGGCATCGCCGACGAGACGGCCTGGGAAGTGGGACTTGCCTGCGGCGGCACGATCGAAGTCTTCATCGAGCCTTTGAATTGGTAGCTTGGAAAAGGGATAAGTGGCTGAACTCTTCGATGCAGCGGCACAGGCAATACGTCAGGATGAACTGTGCGCTGTCGTCACCGTGCTGAGCGGAGACGAAATCGGGCGTAAACTGCTGGTACGTCGTGAGCCTAGGGCAGGCGGGGACGGTCACTCCCACGCGGCAGATGGATCGTTGGAGGACACGGCACTTGAGAAGGCTGCTATCGCTCGCGCGGCGGAAGCTATGGCGGCACGCCGAACGACACGTGTTTCGCTGAAGGTAGAAGAGCGGGAGTTGGAACTGCTGATCGACGTGCATGTTCCGCAGGAGAGGCTGGTCATCGTGGGGGCGGTCCATATCGCGATTCCGCTTGTCTCCTTTGCCCGCGAACTTGGTCTCAGTACTGTGGTTGTCGACGCCCGACCCATATTCGCTACACAGGACCGATTCGACCATGCGGACGAGTTAATCAGGAGCTGGCCTGAAGACGCTCTGCGGGAGATGGAGCTAAACGAGTCAACGTACGTCGTTACGCTCACGCATGATGAGAAACTGGACACGCCGGCCCTGATTTACGCCCTGGACCACCCCGTCGGTTACATTGGCGCGCTCGGCTCAAAACGCACGCATGCGAAACGAGTTGCAGCCTTGCGCGAGGCGGGCGTGAGCCACGAGCAGATTAGCCGCATTCACGCGCCGATAGGGCTTGACCTTGGAGGTCGCAGCCCTGGAGAGATCGCGCTGGCGATCATGGCAGAGATTGTGCAGGTGCGGAATCGCGTTAGGGAGACGGGCAGATGAACGTACATCCACTGATCGAGACGCTGTCGCGTTTGTATGATGCCGACCGCCTCCTGACCCGTCCGGCCCAGCTGATGGCGTACGAATCGGACGCGCTGACGGCATTTCAGCAGAGAGCGGCGGCGGTGGTTATTCCTCAAAATCGCGAGGAGGTAATCGAAACGATCCGTCTCTGCCACGGGTACAGCGTACCGTTCGTAGCGCGGGGGAGCGGCACCAGTCTATCGGGCGGCTCGCTGCCTATCGCCGATGGCATCGTCATCGCCCTGAATCGCCTCGACCGAATCCTGCGGCTGGACGCGGCGGACCGCATCGCCGTGGTAGAGCCAGGCGTGATCAATCTCAAGGTCTCCGAGGCGGCAAAGCCTTACGGTCTCTACTATGCGCCCGATCCTTCCAGCCAGTCGATCTGCACAATCGGCGGCAATGTAGCATTCAACTCCGGGGGTGCGCACTGCCTGAAGTACGGAATGACCAGCAACCATGTTTTGGGGATGACGGTTGCGCTGCCTGACGGCGAGGTCGTCGAGCTGGGCGGCGAAAGCCTGGAAGGCATAGGCCCCGATCTGCCGGGCTTCTTTGTGGGTAGTGAAGGGCTGTTCGGCGTCGCGCTGGAGATAACATTGCGATTACTACCGATCCCGCAGACCTATCGCACCGTGCTGGCGGCATACGATTCGTTACATGCGGCGGGGGATGCGGTGACTGCGGTGGTTGCCTCCGGACTGCTGCCGGGCGCGATCGAGATCATGGACGCGCTGGCGATCAAGGCGGCGGAGGTAGGCGCCAAGGCGGGCTATCCGACGGCGCCGGCGCTGCTGATTGTCGAGTTGGAGGGAGAAGAGAGCGCGGTGGAGGCCGAATTCGCCCAATTGATGCAGCTGATCGAAGAGACCGCGCCTTTGGAGGTACGCATGGCGCAGACCGCAGACGAACGCGCCCGAATCTGGAAGGGGCGCAAAGCCGCATTCTCGGCAGTGGGTCGACTTGCCCCGGACTATATCGTGCAGGATGGGGTTGTGCCTCGCAGCCGGCTTGGGGATGCGCTGGCCGAGATTGACCGGCTCAGCGAAAGTTACGGCATCGATGTGGCCAACGTTTTCCACGCCGGTGACGGGAACCTGCACCCGCTGATCCTGTTTGACGGCCGTGAAGAGGGCGCACTGGAACGGGCGGAGGAGCTGGCAGGTGAAATCCTCGAACTGTGCGTTGAACTGGGCGGCTCCATCACAGGTGAGCACGGGGTCGGCATGGAAAAGCGCGCCTTCCTTCCAAAAATGTATGGCCCGCTGGAGATGCAGGCGATGGAGGATGTGCGGCGCAGCGTGGACAGCAGATCTCTCGCCAATCGCGGCAAGATGCTTCCGGCGGGCGACGCCGACTCTTTGACGCACGTCGGTCCCCATCCACTTGAGAAGGCGGGCGTCATATTCAGGGAGTAAGGCTAAGCCAGGCCTCCTTGGAATCTATCGCGTAGTTCACAGCCCGCAGAACATTACGTCACTCCCTGGATGAAGGCACACATGTTGGTGTCAGGAAACCGTTTCGCGGGTGCAGTGCTTGGACAGAAACTCAGGTCAAAGGGATGGGTCCGCGGTGAAAAGTAGCATACTCCTTGCAGTTGCCCTGCTCATCCTCGCCTTTGCCGGGGCCTGTGCACCGGGCGAGGCACCTCTTCAGGCAGGCGCCCCGTCCCCTGTTGAATCAAGTCCTGTTGCGACTGCGACGCCATCGCCGCCCCGTGAAAACATCGCAATGCAAGGAACTGCAAACGCCTTTGAGAGGAGCGGCTTTGCGCAGCTGGCGGTCGATGGGGACCTGGATTCGATCTGGAATTCGAATCAGCTGGCGCCCCAATGGTTTTCGATTGAATTCGACAGTTTCTACATGGTTGACAGAATCGAGCTGGTAGTGACGCAACTGCCCGCCGGCCCAACTACGCATGAGATCTGGTTAGGGGGAGGTTCTGACACGCGCGTTCTCCAGGACAGACTCATCGACGTGCATACGGAGGATGGCCAGACATTGGAGATCGCTGTCGAGCCTCCGCGCAGGATGAACGAAGTCCTGATCGTAACTCTTGATAGCCCCAGTTGGGTCGGGTGGCGGGAGGTCAGAGTGTTCGGATGGCCGTCTGCAGACCCAGTGGAGGTGAAGGGAAGGGAGACGGAGTCAAGCGGGGCCGATCGTCCGATGGCTGAACCGTCTGCGCCGCTGGGGACGAATGTAGCCACAGTAGGGTCCGCGTTTGCTTCGTCAGGGGAGGAGTCGGCCGGCCTGGCAAATGACGGCAATTCGGATACCTATTGGACTGCGCAGCTCCCGTCCCCGCAATGGTACTCAGTCACCTTTGACGAGCTATACCTTGTTGACAAACTGGAACTGGAAATTGCTCAGGCGCAGGCCGGCCCAACTACGCACGAGATCTGGCTGGGTAACGGCTCCAGCACGCGGACGCTGTACAGAAGATTCGACAATCTACAGGCAGAAGATGGACATACGCTGGAGATTCCTATCGTTCCACCACGCAGCATCAGCGAGGTGCAGGTCCTGACGCTTGACAGTTCGAACTGGGAGGGCTGGCGCGAGGTAAGGGTGTATGGCTCGCGTTCCGAAGACCCTGTCAGAGATGCAGAACTACCGCAGTTCAATTTGGACAAGTTCGCCGAAGGACTTTCGTTGCCTGTCCAGGTCACACACGCCGGCGACGGGTCAGGGCGCCTGTTCGTAGTCGAGCAAGAGGGACGGATTCGAATTGTCAGAAACGGCGTAGTCGAAGAGACACCTTTTCTCGACATTGCAGGCCGGGTAGGATGTTGTGGAGAGCGGGGATTGCTCAACGTAGCCTTTCCACCAACCTATGCCGACAAGCAGTATTTCTATGTAAACTATACGGACAGAGCCGGGGACACCGTCATTAGCCGTTTCAATTCGACCGCAAAACCTGATCTTGCCGATCCTGAAAGCGAAGAAGTCGTGCTCCTGATCGCCCAGCCGTACCATGTCCACAACGGCGGCCGCATCGTCTTTGGTCCTACAGACGGGTATCTCTACGTTGGCAGCGGCGACGGCGGCCACTCCACGTTTAAAGATGTCGAGAATCGCGCCCAGGACCCGAGCACGCTGTTGGGCAAGATTTTGCGCATCGACGTGGAGTCGGGCGGCAAGCCTTACGACATTCCGGCAGACAACCCCTTTGTCCAACTTGACGGTTTTCGCGATGAGATTTGGGCCCTGGGCCTGCGCAATCCGTGGGGCTTTGCCTTCGACGAGGCGACCGGCGATCTCTACATACCCGATGCAGGCCACATTAAGCACGAAGAGGTGAACTTTCAGCCGGCAGGAAGCCGCGGCGGCGAAAACTACGGATGGGACGTTAAAGAAGGCAGCAGATGTTTCGAGTCTGTGTCTTGCAGCGCGCAGGGCTTGATTTCGCCGGTAGTTGAGTATGACCACGTGTACTCTTGCGCAATCGTAGGAGGCGCCGTCTATCGGGGCGACAGCTTTCCCGAATTGGATGGTGTTTTCTTCTACGGTGACTTCTGCAGCGGAAGAGTCTGGGGGCTGAAGCGGTCGGAGGCCCCCGCGACCGGAAGCATCTACGACGGCTGGCTGAGCACACTGCCGGTTAACGCCAAGGTCCCTGTCAGCGGCGTGGGCGAAGATGAAGAAGGCAACTTATACGTTATCGGCTATCAGGACGGCGCACTGTACAAGATTGTTGGGAAGTAGGTGAAGGAGAGAGCCGGCCTGGAGACTCCCAGTCATGGTGGCTCCGGGGCGTCCAGATAGACTCGATGCCTATAGTTTGGAAGCGTCAGTCGAATCGCCGCAGACGTAGCGGGAGCCTGACCGGCAAGAAGCCCGGACCATGAACAGCGTTGATGAAATCCAGGAAGCGGTACGTGGTGCGAAAAGTGTACGCGTCCGAGGGGGCGGGTCCAAGCCTGCTCTTTCGTTACGACACTGCCATGAGGACGTGCACTGGCTGGACTTGTCTACGCTAAGTGGCGTCATCGACTATCAGCCCGACGAATACACCTTTACCGCCCGAGCAGGCACACCAGTCTCAGAAATGTCGGCGCTGCTGGTGGAAAAGGGTCAGTATCTGCCATTCGATCCGCCGCTGTCCGAACGCGGGGCAACGCTGGGGGGAACGGTCGCCGCCGGCCTGAGCGGGGCGGGACGTTACCGCTACGGAGGCATTCGCGATTTTCTGATTGGTATTCGCTTTGTCGACGGGAAGGGTCAGGAGGTGCGGGGCGGGGGCGCTGTTGTGAAGAACGCCGCCGGATTCGACTTTCCCAAACTGTTCGTCGGCAGTCTGGGGAGGCTGGGAATCCTGACCGAACTGACTTTCAAAGTCTTTCCTCAGCCGCCGGCGTTTGCGACAGTGGCAGCGGAATTCGATGGCCTTTCCGAGCTGCTGAGCGCTCTGGATGCGGTTACGCGCAGTGCCATCGATCTGCACGCGGTCGATTTTGCGCCGACGCAGGAGGGATGGACGCTATGGGTGCGTATAGGGGGTTTGCTGAACGTACTGCAGGAAAGGGCTCAGGCATTGCAGGCGATAGTGACCGCGGGCGCCGGGCTGACACGCGATAGTAGATTGCACCAGGACCAGGAGGAAGAGAACTTGTGGCAGGCGACGCGATCGATCGGGTGGCTGGGAGAGGGGATGGGGCTGGTTCGGGTCCCGTTGACACCGCGACGGATCCCGGCGTTGGAGAATGCGCTCGACGGCGCCGCGTCGTCGCCGCGGCGCTATAGCGTCGGCGGGAATCTGCTCTGGCTCGGCTGGCCGGACGATGCGGCGCCGGCGGGCCGAGAGCAGCAGAGCCCTCCCGGCGACCTGCACAGTATTTTGCTGGAATTGGACTTGCAAGGTGTACAGTTGATTGGCCGCGCACGGCGTGCGCCGACGCAACACGATGGTGACAACACGGACGGCGGGGAAGATCCTCTGTTGGGCCGGCCATTTCAAAACGCGTTCCTACGACGTATCGCACTGGCCCTGGACCCAGAAGGAAAGTTTGAGCAGTGGTAACGCGGGCGAATAGTCACAAAAACAGATAGAGGAGCAAACTGATGAGAGCGATTCGTGTTCATGAGGTAGGCGACCCCAATGTGCTGCAGTGCGTAGATGCGCCGACACCGGAGCCAGGCGCGGGGGAGGCGCGAGTAAAGATCGAGGTGGCCGGTGTAAACTTCATCGACACCTACCATCGGCGAGGTTGGTATCCGCTGCCACTTCCGTTCACGCCTGGAGTGGAAGGGGCGGGAACAGTGGATGCCATCGGCGAGGGCGTGAACGAGGTGTCAGTTGGCGACAGCGTGGCATACGGGATGTCGACCGGCTCTTATGCCGAGTACGCGATCGTCCCCTCCAAGAATCTGGTCCACCGTCCGGCTGGCGTGGATGCACAGCATGGGGCGGCGGCGATGATTCAGGGGTTGACTGCCCACTACCTTGCATGCAGTACTTTTCCACTAAAGCCGGGCGATACCTGCCTCGTGCATGCCGCGGCCGGCGGCACGGGGGCTCTGCTGGTTCAGATCGCCAAACTGCGCGGCGCGCGTGTGCTCGGAACGGTTTCCACCGAGGAGAAGGCGCGCATCGCCAAGGCGGCCGGTGCAGATGCTACGATCCGCTACACAGAAGTAGACTTTGCGGAAGCGGTGCGCGATCTGACCGGCGGCGAAGGTGTCGAGGTCGTGTACGATTCGGTCGGCATCGCTACTTTCGACAAGAGCCTGGACTGCCTGAAGCCGCGCGGCTATATGGTACTGTTCGGCCAGGCGAGCGGCGTTGTTCCCTCAATCGACCCGCAGATACTCAACCAGAAGGGCTCGCTCTTCCTGACGCGACCGACGCTGGCCTCCCATATGCTCACGCGATCGGAGTTGGAGGGCCGCGCCAATGACATTTTCAGCTGGATCGCGGAGGGTAAGCTGGAGATCCGCATCGACCGCACATTCCCTCTCGACGATGCCGAGGGCGCACATACATACCTGGAAGCGCGCCAGACCAAGGGCAAGGTTCTGTTAACGACTTAACGCCAGAGACTGCAATCCCATGCGCCACTCGATACCGGTAGACTCTCTCGGTCCCCAAGCCCCGTCAATGGCGGAAGCCGTCGCCAACTGCGTCCATTGCGGCTTCTGTCTGCCGGCCTGCCCGACATACCTGGCGTTGGGGGAGGAGATGGACTCGCCGCGCGGGCGCATCATTCTGATGAAGGGCGCGCTGGAAGGTGAGCTGTCCCAGGAGGAGGTGCTGCCGCACGTAGACCGATGCCTGGGCTGCCTGGCCTGCGTCACGGCGTGCCCTTCTGGGGTCGAGTACGGGGAACTGCTCACACCTTTTCGGGAGATGACGGAAAAAAGGCGTAGCCGTTCCGCAATGGAGGAATTGTCTCGCACGCTGACCAACCAGACGCTCCCCTACCCCGGACGATTCCGCGCCGCAGCAATGTTGGGACGCTATACGAAATTTCTCAAACCGTTCCTGCCCGCGGCGCTGCAAACGATGCTTGATCTGCTGCCCGAACGGTTGCCGCCGCGCGTCGCTCTGCCGCGACTGGCGCCGGCTCGGGGGGAGCAGCGGGCGCGAGTTGCGCTGCTGAGCGGCTGCGCCCAACAAGTGCTAGCCCCTGGGATCAACAGCGCCACCGTCGAGGTTTTGACCAGCAATGGTGTAGAAGTGGTCATCCCGCCGCGCCAAGTTTGTTGCGGCGCACTTTCGATGCATACCGGCGCGGCAGACCAGGCGCGGGCGCTGGCCCGACGCAACTTCGACGCGTTCAACCTGGACGACCTCGATGCAGTGGTGACCAACGCGGCTGGTTGTGGTTCCGGCATGCACGAGTACCCTTTGCTGTTTGCAGGCGAGGCAGAAGAGCAGGCGGCGCGAGAGTTCGCCGACAAGGTGCAGGATTTGACGGTCTTCCTGGACGCACTCGGCATCGAGCCGCCGCCTGCATTGCCTGCGCCGATGACGGTCGCGTATCACGACGCCTGCCATCTTGCGCACGCGCAGGGCGTGACGGACGCGCCGCGCCGTCTGCTGGGGGCGATACAGAATCTTACTCTTGTTCCGATTCCCGAGGGGGAGATCTGCTGTGGGTCGGCGGGGAGCTATAATATCGAACAGCCGGAGATTGCCGCCCAGCTGGGCCAGCGCAAGGCCGAAGCCATTCTCGGAACCGGCGCGCAGGCCGTGGTCACCGGCAACATCGGCTGCATGACCCAGATCGACAGCCATTTGCAGAGGCTTGGGAAACCGCTGCCTATCTTCCATACGGTTGAGCTTCTAAGCGGAACGGTAGTGTGACCAAGAACTGCGAGAGTTCTCCTTCGATCCGCAAAGGGTTGGTACTTCGCCCGATCCAAACTGGCGAGAACGGTCTTTAGCCAAACGTTAACTGCCTCTTTCAGCCCGTTTAACCCACCTTTTCCAAACTGAAAGTCAAAGCAGCCAACCTCTCACTTCAGGGAACGAATGGCAGTCCGGCTCTGACGCCGGACTTTCTCGCAGAAAATTCCGGGATACCGGGCTTTGTCAAGTGCGCTTCGAAGCATTTCGGCGACGGCCCAAAGGTGTGATTCGTTCGGAGGATGGACCACACCTTCTCCTCTTTCTTTGTCAGTCGACCAGAATTGGGAAGCCTGAGCTGCGGGTCAATTCGGCGTATAGTTTACTAAGGCGCTGGGTGACGGGCCCGCCGTCTCCTGTGCCAATGGTCCGTCCATCCAACTCGATCACCGGTGTCAACTCGCCCATTGTGCCTGTGCAGAACAGCTCATCGGCCCGGTAAAGCTCGGGCAGCGAAATGTCGCGCACTTCCGCGAGAATCCGGTGTGTCTGACAGAGATCCAACACTGTGGCTCGCGTGATACCCTCGGGGCAGGCGTGGGTATGGGGTGTTGCAACCACACCGCGTTTGACGAGGAACAGGTGCGTCGCGTTTGTTTCGGCAACGAAGCCGTTCAGGTCCAGCATCACGGCATCGTCGACACCTGCTGCATTTGCCTGGATCTTGGCCAGTATCGAGTTAAGCATATTGCACGAGTGGATGTTCTGGTCCAGACAGTCTGGAGGAATACGGCGAATGCCGGAGGTGATCAGGCGGATGCCACTAAGGTCGTAGACCGGCGGTTTGTGTTCGGCCAGTACGATGAGCGTAGTGCCGCTCGTATTGATACGGGGGTCCATGCCGCTTGTGTACTTTACGCCGCGGGTGAGGGTCAGGCGGACGTGGACATTGTCCTGCATTTCATTGGCTTGCAGCGTACGCCGCACCTGCTTCACGATCTCCTCTTTCGGGGGTATTCCTTCATAGGCGAGGGCCTTTGCACCGTCCAGGAGGCGGTCGAGATGCTCTTCCAGTTTGAAGATACGACCGTCATAGAGTCGCAGGCCCTCCCAGACGGCGTCGCCATTTTGCACGGAAGAGTCGAAAGGGCTAACGCCGGCCTCGTCCCGATGGACCAGCCGGCCGTCGATGTTGACGAGAAGATGGCGATTGGCTTCGTAGAATTTCTGCAACATGGTTCACAACTCCTGGGCTCCACAGCCGGCGCCGTCAACCCGGCACTGAACCCCGACCCTGATCTCTTGTCGTCAGGCGGAAGCGATACAGTTCCTGGTAGGCAGACTGCGCCTGGGCGAGAAGGTCCTGCAGCTGCGGCGGGGGCTGTTCGCTTTTGGGGCGGTACGGGGCGAAGCCGGTCGATTTTTCCACGGCTGCGTACCAGTACGGCGCCCATAGGCCGTCGCTGTCGCGGCGGCCCGGCGGCCAGGAGAGCATTTTCTCGGAGAAGGGCACTGCGACTGCTTCACACAGCAACATGAGCGTGCCGCGGGGATCCTCCAACACGTCCTGGCTGTCGATGACGGGAGGAATCGAGCCGGTGTTGCGGCGGACGGTATCGAAAAGCCGCAGCAGTTGGGGGAAGCCGAGATCCAGAAGCGTGGGCTGTGACCGTACCTTAATATAGGAGGTAATGACCTCAACCGGGGACCGAATCAGGAAGCAGTTGGTCAGCTTGTCCAGCCAGTTCAACTCGATATGGTCCAACATGTGGTGGGCCATATGCTTCTGATACCAGATCGTCGCGCCCCCCGGCAGAGGGTCTACTGTTAGTGTGCGAGCGACAACGCGCCAGTCATTCTCATAGCCGGCGATGATTTCATCACTGGCAGGGTGATCGATGCCGGTGAACTGCAGGTAGTGAGCATAGAACGGCTCGTCGATCACCGTCGTGTCCGGACGGTTTTCCCAGGCACGCATGAGCGCCGTTGAAATGGTGCGCGGCGCACACCACATGGCAATCCGAGTCATTGTTGTCCTCAAACTGCAGTGGATATGGGTTGGCGGCACGTAATTCGCTGATCCATCTAGCTACTGACCACGCCCGTTGTCGCCTTCATCCATCCTGCCAGTGTTTCAGCCAGCAGACAGAACCGTCCGAGGCTGGCGAGACTATAGGTATCAGAGCTTAGAATAGTGTGCGCCGTCTGTGACTCTCCTTCAAGCAGTTCGAGACGCACATATCCGCGCCGTATCTGGTCACCTGCGCCGTTTCCGTCAGTCTCATGGCGGTTGAATGCGGCGAAAGTGCCATTTCTGCCATTGCGAGTGTGCAGGTGGGCGAGATCGCCGTTGTGAACTCCAGGAGAGGAATCGTGTTCCTCCTCGAGTACAGGCGGAGCGATGATGCTCTGGCCCAGACTGAGCTCCTCGTGATCTTCTCCGATCAAGGAGCCCGTCGACTCCGCGGGGCCGCCTTTTTCAGGGGAAAGGGAGTCCCAAGTCGGGATTCTGGCGGCCTGCTCGGCAGGCTCAGTTTCCCGGTGAGACTGCGGAGAACCTTTGCGGTAACTGATCTGCAGTTTACAGGGCTCGCCGACTTGCCAGGAAACGACTCCGTCGCGCGTTTGAATGCATGCGACCCGGCTTCGTAGATGGTAACGAATGGTCACCAGATCATCGCCTTCCACTTCAAGACTCGTCATTTCTCTCCGCAGATTCTGCGGCAGCGACTGCGACAGCTGCGGCAGGGAAGTCGATGGGAAAGCATAGGATCGAATTCGCACAAACTCTCTGTCGATCAACCTTAACATCGTCCACTGCTCCCGTCATTGAAAGGGACAGATTCAGTGGTGTCCAAAATGAACGCGTACTCCAAGGCAACCTCCTCCAGGTAATCGTAGCGGCCGGATTTACTGAAGTGACCGGCCCCCATCTCGGTATTGAGTAGTAGCGGGTTATCGTCGGTCTTGCACGCCCGCAGTTTGGCCACCAACTTGGCTGGCTCCCAATATTGCACTCTCGGATCGTTGAGGCCCGCGGTGGCCAGAATGGCCGGGTAGTCCTTGGCCTCGACGTTGTCATAGGGTGAATAGCTCTTCATGTAGTGGTAGTACTCCGGATCGGCCGGGTTGCCCCATTCCTCCCATTCGATGACCGTTAAGGGGATGTTGGCGTCGAGCATAGTGTTAACGACGTCGACAAAGGGAACACCGGCGACGACGCCTGCGAACAGATCCGGCCGCATGTTGGTCACGGCGCCCATCAGCAGGCCGCCGGCGCTGCGGCCGCTGATCACCAGGCGCCTTGGCGATGTATAGCCGCTATCAATGATAGCCTCCGCGCAGGCAATGAAATCGGTGAAGGAGTTCTTCTTTTTGAGATATTTGCCGTCTTCTTTCCATTGTCTTCCCATCTCACCGCCGCCGCGAATATGAGCGTAGGCGACTACGAAGCCCCGTTGCAGCAGACTCACAAGGTTGCTGCTGAAGAAGGGATCGTAGCTCATGCCATAGGAGCCATAGCCGATCAGTAAGCAGGGGTTCTGGCCGTCTTTTTCCAGTTCGGCGGGGTAGACAAGCGAAACCGGCACTCGGACCCCGTCGGTCGCGGACGCCCAGATACGCTCGGTCGTGTAGGCCGCGGGATCATAGCCGTTCACTTCGTCCTGTTTACGCAGCGTACGGTTGCGATTTCCCATTTCATAGTCGAAGACTGTCGGCGGGGAGACAAGAGAAGTGTAGCGATAACGCAAAACCTGACTGTTGAAATCAGGATTCTGGCCGCGGGAGACTGTATTGACAGGCTCCAACTGTTCGATACGGTGCGAGGAAGACTCTTCGCCCCTGAAAAAGGCCCCGGTGTGCAGGTCCTGAATGCGGATGTGAGTAAGACCGCTTTCCCGCTCCCAGACGACCAGGAAGTCCTGAAACGGTTCGATATGGTCCAGCATGACCTCTGCGGAATGAGGAATCAGTTCCTGCCAGCTTTCTCTGGCGGGCGCGTCGATCGGCGCCGCCATCACGCGAAAATTCTCCGCCTCCCAGTTTGTAAGAATTAGGAAGCGTTCCTCACCGGTCGGTCCGTTATGGTGCGTGACGAAATACTCCATGTCCTGGACACGCGGCTGAATCAGGAAGGGCTGACCTCCAGGATTCTCAGCGTCTATGGCATGGACTTCGGTGGTTACGGCACTGCCGAGGGCGAAGAAGATGTAGCGCTCGCTCTTGGCCTTATAGAGCCGCAGAAAGAAGCGCTCATCCTCTTCATGATAGACGACCTCGTCATCGGCAGCCGGTTCGCCTAGGCGGTGGCGGTGCAGTTTGAAGGGCCGAAGGGCGGGGTCGAGGGTGGTGTAGTAGAGTGTGCGATTGTCGTTGCCCCATTCGAGCCCGTAGTACGTGTTTTCGATCCGGTCCGGCAGCAGTTCGCCGGTTTCCAGATCCTTGACCTGCAGCGTGTATGTTTCCGACCCGTCGGTATCGAGGGCAAAGGCCAGGAGTGAATGGTCGGGACTGACCGAGAAATTTCCCATGCGCAGGTAGTTGCGCCCTTCTGCCTCGAGGTTCAGGTCTATCAACACCTGTTCGTCGGCGTTCAGACTGCCCTTTTTGCGACAGTAGATTCGATACTGCTTGCCCTCTTCTTCGCGGTGGTAGTAGAAATAGCCGCCGTGGGCAACGGGCACCGATTCATCGGTCTCCTGGATACGACTCTTCATTTCGTCGTAGAGTGTTTCTTGCAGAGCCTCAGTATGGGCCAGCATCGCTTCCGTATATCTGTTTTCGGCTTCGAGATAGGCCAGAACGGCCGGGTTGTCGCGCTCCCGCAACCAATAGTATAGGTCGACTCGTTCGTCGCCGTGATTGCGATGGGTGACGGGCCGTACCGTCGCCACCGGTGGCTTCAGGTTCGCTTGTGACTCTGGCACAGCAGAGCACTCGCCAGTCAGAACTGACATTAAAGATCCTCACATGCAATTGTCATGTACTGCGTCAAGGGGGTACCGCGGGACCATTATAATGTATCAATGTTAGATGCCCTATTTCTGAGAGTGGTGAAAAATTTGACAAAGAATTGGGCGTCGTGTAGCCTATCACCGGTTCCTCCGGTCAGGCGTCCCAAGCGTGTTGAGGCAATGGGGACGCGGGCCCTTTGACCAGCTCAGGCAGCAAGATAGAATATGCTTTTGCTGCGGCCATTCAAGATGGCCGGACAGACTGTATTCCCCTGTGTCACCAGGAAATTCTCAAGTGATCACCGAGAAGCAGTTGGACAGACAGGCCTCGTCGTCGCCAGGCCCGCACGGGTCTGAACAACCGGCGTCACTGAGTGAATCCTTCTTGCACCGGCTCTTCGGCAACCAGCGGGAGTTCAAAACGAATCTTTCGTTGCTCTCGATGTCGCTTCCGGGAATCGTCCTGCTCTTCATTTTCGCCTACCTGCCCATGCTGGGCATTGTCATCGCCTTCAAGGACTACCGCTTCAATCTGGGAATCCTGGGCAGCGAATGGGTCGGATTCCGGAATTTCGAATTTCTATTCGGGACGGATGCAGCCTTCCGAATCACGCGCAATACACTGCTGATGAATCTCCTATTCATCAGCACGACTACCGTATGTGCGTTGACGGTTGCGATACTGATGAACGAGGCCTATCGCAGCCGCATGAGCAAGTACTATCAGACGATGCTGTTTTTCCCTTACTTCATCTCCTGGGTGATTGTCAGCTACTTCGTCTTTGCATTCCTCAATGGCCAGACCGGGCTGATCAACCAGTGGGTAGATGCACTCCAACTGGATCGGATTGCCTGGTACCGGTCACCGGAATACTGGCCGGTCATCCTGGTGCTCGCCAATTTGTGGAATGGAATCGGTTTCAGCAGTATCATCTACCTGGCTGGGATTCTCGGCATTTCCCCGGAGTTGTTCGAAGCGGCCAAAATCGACGGTGCGGGCAAGATGCAACAGATCCGTTTCATCACCTTGCCGATGCTGTACCCGATGATCATCATTCTCACGCTGCTGGCAATTGGCCGCATTTTTCATGCCGACTTCGGTCTGTTCTTCTTTTTGCCCCGAGATAATCCGCTGCTCTATTCCACGACCGACGTCATCGACACATTTGTATACCGTTCACTGGTCGAGCTGGGTGAGATCAGCATGGCCGCGGCAGCCGGCTTTTACCAGTCGTTTGTCGGATTCCTGCTGGTCGTGGGGGCCAACTGGGTGGTACGACGAGTCAACGAAGACTACGCACTGTATTAGGCCGCCTCCATGTCCGTAACGACCTCCCGCCAGTCAACACCGCTCAACCGCTACCGTGCACAAGCGTATTTGGGCCGGTTCGCAGTCCACACAGTGCTGACGCTGGTCGGCTTGACCTGTCTGATTCCGCTCATACTTGTCGTTAGCATATCGCTTTCTGACGAACTGCGACTAGCGAAAGAGGGCTACCAACTTCTGCCGGTCGGTTTTACGACCTTCGCGTACGAATACATACTGCAGGAACCAAGACAGATATTGCGGGCGTACGGGGTGACGGCTTTCGTAACGACGGTCGGGACTGTAGCCGGGCTGCTGGTCTGCTCTCTGCTTGCATGGCCGCTGGCGAGAAAAGATTTCCGGCTGCGCGGGCCGCTGTCGTTCTACGTGTTTTTCACTTTGCTCTTCAACGGCGGCATGGTTCCCTTCTACATATTGGTTACCCGTTACCTGGGCTTGAAGGACAATATTTTTGTTCTGATACTGCCATATATGGTGACGGCCTGGTATGTACTGATTATACGGACCTCATTTGCCCAGCTGCCGACGGAGTTGCTGGACGCGGCCAGGATAGACGGCGCCGGCGAGTGGCGAATTTTCTTCCAGATTGTGGTGCCGCTCTCCAAGCCGGTGCTGGCAACGATCGGCCTCTTTTTTGTGCTTAGGTACTGGAACGACTGGTTTCTGGCGCTGTTGTTTATCGACGACAGCTCGATGTATCCGCTCCAGTTTCTGCTCTACGTGCTGATGGCCAACATCAATATCATGGCGGCCAATCCGCAAACGACGGGAATGCCGATTCCGACGCTATCGGCGCGCATGGCGATGGCCGTTTTGGCTTTCGGACCGGCGCTATTTACGTTCTTACTGCTGCAGAAATACTTCGTCCGCGGGATTACAATCGGTGGGCTGAAAGGATAGTGCCGTTCGAGGAGTCCAAGCTCCCACTGTGAATGCGGAGGATTTAACTTTAGAGACATACGACGACGGAATGGAATTCTCGCCGTCCGGCAATACCCACTTTCTAGCATAGGAATTTCAACGCTCTGTTCACCCAAGAGGAGAAGACACAGATGACACGACACCGTATTTTGGCTATGCTCAGCGTTTTGCTGGTCGCCTCACTGGTCCTTACGGCCTGCCCGGCGCCCGCGCCGGCGGCTACATCGGCAGACGAAGGCCAACAGGCCGCGCCTGCGCCAGCCGAAGGACTGGTTAATATTACTTACTCCTACGGAAGCCGCGGTATTCCGGCGGACCTGCAGATGGTGGAGGATGCGATGAATGAAGTCCTCCACGAGAAGATCGGCGTACACCTGACCCTGGAACCAATCGACTTCGGCGCGTTTAACGACAAGATGCAGTTGCGCCTGTCTGCCGGAGAAGAGTGCGATATCATTTTCACCGCGGCTTGGATCAACAGTTACGCCAACAATGTTGCCAACGGCGTCCTGGCGCCGCTGGACGATCTGCTGCTCAATCACGCGCCTGGCCTGTGGGGGAGCATGCCACCCACGACCTGGGACGCGGCACGCGTAAATGGCGTCATCTATGGCGTCATCAATCAGCAGATCTTTCCCAAGCCCTGGGGCGTCCATCCGCGCAAGGATCTGGCCGAGAAGTACGGCCTCGATCTGGATTCCGTAACGAAGTGGGAAGATATGGAACCCTGGCTGGCCGACGTGCGTGACGGCGAGGGCATCACGCCCGTGTTCGTTGCGGCGCCGGGACGGGGACTCTTTCTCTCCCAGTACTACGGCTTCGATCCCTTGGATGACGGCATTGGCTTTCTGGGCATGAAGGCTGACGACGAGACGCTGACCGCCGTCAATATGGTGGAAACGGTCGAATTTCAGATGGCGGCCGAATCGACCAAGCGCTGGGTGGATGAAGGCTATATGCCGCTTGAGCCGCTGCCCAATGACGAGGCCCGATCCGCTTTCCGTGCCGGTCAGTATGCTATGGGCTATCATGTAGAAAAGCCGGGGAACGACGTTGAGGCGCAGAACGCCTACGGCTTCGAGTTCCTGAGCAAGAGCTTGACAGTCCCACTGATTCTGGACACTGCCGGTGCTACGGCAACGATGAACGCCATTTGCTCCACTTCCAAGAATCCGGGTAAGGCAATGGAGGTGTTGGAGGAGTTCAACACCAATGCCTATATCTATAACCTGCTTTCGCGCGGCATTGAGGGCGTGCATTGGGTCTGGGAAGATGAGGCCAATCAGGTCATGCGATTCCCAGATGGTGTGGACGGCAACACCAGCACATATAATCCGAACACAGACTGGATGTTCGGCAATCAGTTCAACGCCTACTATCGGGACGCCAAGCAGGTCGGGGCGTGGGAAGCAACCAAGGAGATGAACGACACGGCCTTCCCGTCGGAAGCGTTGGGCTTCGTGGTGGACCGCGAACCGATCAAGACGGAGATTGCCCAGACGTCGGCCGTCTATAACGAGTTTGTGTTACCGATCCAGTACGGTTGGGTCGCATATGAGGATGGCGCGCCCGAGGCCATCGAGAAGCTGAATGAGGCCGGCGCCCAGACCATCATCAATGAAGTGAACCGCCAGCTGCAGGAGTGGCGGGCCAAGAACCCACGGTAAAGGCAAGCGCAACACAGCTGAAGGTATTGCAGATGCGCTGATAGCGTTGTGCCGCTGCGCCGGCCTCCCGCAGGGCCTTGGCGCAGCGGCGAACGCTTACCCGTAGACAGTTCAGTTCGTGCCGGCGGCAACCGAATACACACAATTCCACACACAAGAGAGGTGAGCCTCGTGCTTACACTCACTGCCAGCGTCCCTCTTGATGCACCGCCCACCTGGGCCGTGATGGAGCGGGCGCTTTTTGATCTGATGGACCGGTCCGTAGAACCCTTCTTGGAGAAGTACACAAGGCCCGACGGGACGCTGATATGGGCCGACAAGTGGAGCGACTCACGCGACGGCGCCGATGATTTTTACGAGAGCTCCTACAACTGGCCCCTCTACTATCTGCTCGGGGGCGGCGATCACCTGCTCACGCAGGGGCAGCGCCAGTGGGACGCCATCACGAGACAGCTGGAAGAGCTCGGGCCGGTGATGGACGAGTATGAACGGGGCTATGATCAGTTCCACCAGAGCGAGAGCTACATCTATTTCTACTTTCTCTGTCTGGCCGACCCGACAAATGAGCGCAATCGCCAGCGCGCAGTACGATTTGCCGGCCTGTATCTGAACGAGAACCCCGATGCGCCCAACTACGATCCTGAACGCAAGCTGATCAGGGCGCCGCACAACGGCAGCGGCGGGCCGCGCTGGGGCTTCACGGACGGCCCGGAGCCGAGCTACGGTTGGAGCGCGTCCATGCGCACGTATGGCCTCCCATTCACCGACATCGAGGGCGTCCATGAATACGACGATCTGAAGGACACGGCCCTGGCGCGTCGCATGGGGGAGGCGATGCAGGAGCGCATGGGCAAGGGAGACGTAGCCGGGAATCTGATGGTCACGAGTCTGATTGCGAATGCCTTCCTGCTCACCGGCGATGAGAAGTACCGGCGCTGGATCGTCGAGTATTTTGACGCCTGGCGGGAGCGGGCCGCGAGCAACTCTCCCGCGGCAGAGCAGTCCGGACGGGTTGACCGGCGGAAACCGGACGGCCTGCTGCCGGACAACGTCGGGCTGTCGGGAGAGGTCGGCGAGTACATGGATGGACGCTGGTACGGCGGTCTTTACGGCTGGAGCTGGCCCCACGGTTACTACAATATTGGCATGGCCGCGACCGTCAGCGGCGGCAACGCCTTTCTGCTCACCGGTGACAAGGGATACCTGCAGCTGGCCAACGATCAGTACGACGCCATCTGGGATTTGGGCGAGATGCGAAGTCCCAGCGCTGGGGAAATGAGCCTGCGAAGCCACTGGGTGGACCAGTTGGACGACGAAGAGGATGGGATATTCGTCGTCCCCTACCGGCACAACGACGAAGGCTGGTTCGACTATCAGCCGATGTCGCCGGTCTACCCCACGGCTGTGTGGAACATGACGATGGATCCCGCCGACTGGGGGCGGATCGAGGCGCTGCGACGGGTTGAGAAGTACGACTGGCGCCGCGTTCAGGGTTTCCGCAACAAGGAGGACAACGGCCACGAACAGCCCTGGCTAAGGTTCCTTGCCGGTGATAACCCCGACTATCCTGAGCAGATACTGGCCTCAACCTACGGACAGGTCTGCCGTCGACTGGCGTTGATCCGAGAAGACGTGGAGGACCTGACGCAGGTGCACATCCACCACTGGCAACAGCTCAACCCCGTGATCACAGAGGCGCTGGTTCAGCTTACGCTGGGCGCGCCCCAGATCATCTATAACGGCGGGCTACTCCACTGCCGGCTGCGGTACTACGACGCAGTCCTCAAGCGGCCGGGCCTGCCTCCTGACACGGCCGCGCTCGTAACGAGGCTGGAGGCGGAGCGCACGGTGGTGGAACTGGTCAACCTGAACCCGTACGAGTCGCGTATGGTGATATTGCAGGCGGGCAGCTTCGGCGAACACCGTTTCGAGGTAGTCCGCTATACGAAGAGGACAAGCAGTTACCCGGGCCGACCGCCAGCATACCAGTCGCCTGAAGTCGAGCAGTCGACCATGGAGGAGGAAGTCGACGACGTCTACCTGCAGGTCGAGCTCCCACCGGCGACGCGGATTGAACTGGATATAACGACGGCTCGATACGTCAACGAGCCTTCGTACAGGCAGCCCTGGTGAAGGGGAACTAAATGAAGATTACGGCTCTAGACACTGTATGCCTTTCGCGCATGCACGAACCAGAGCGGCAGTGGATCACTGCCAGCTATCGCACCGTAAAGGCTGATTGCGCGGTCGTCCGGGTTCAAACCGATGAGGGGCTGATCGGCATCGGGGAAGCGAGCGCTTACGGCGTGCCGCCGCGTATCGCTGAATGGGTCGCCTGGCTGGCGCCTACGCTCATCGGCAAAGATGCGACAGACAAATCCACGCCGCCGCATCCGAACGGCAGGGACCGCGCCCATGACGCGGCCGTCGCCGGGATCGACTGCGCGCTGTGGGACCTGCGGGGGAAAGCGGCTGGTAAGCAGGTCAGCGAGTTGCTGGGTGACGGCCCGGCCTCGTCCGTACCGATGTACGCCTCGAGCGGATGCCGCTATGACTGGCGCGACCGGCCTGAACAGTTAATCGAGGAGGCACTGGGATACGTGGAACAGGGTTTCCCGGTGATGAAGTTCCGCATTGGCACACAATGGAAGTGGGACGGCGTGACCGTTGACCGCTTTCTTGGCCTCGTGCGGGAGCTGCATCAGGCAGTGGCGGGACGGATGAACCTTGCGCTGGACGGGAACTGCCGGCTGACGCTGGAGGAGGCGCTGCCCATTGCCAGGGAGCTGGACCGATTGGAGTTCGCCTGGCTGGAGGAGCCGATCCCCTGGAGCGATATCGACGGCTATGCCGCACTCGCGGCGGCGGTGGATATGCCTGTAACCGGCGGCGAGAGCTTCTCGACGCTGGAGCAGTTTCGCCCCTATATTGAAAAGCGGGCTTATGACATCGTGCAGCCTGACGCGGGTGTTTGCGGCCTGACCGAACTGGTGCGTATCGCGGAGCTGGCGGCGTATCACGGCCTCAAACTATATCCCCATTCCTGGCACAATGGATTGATGGCGATGGCGCACGCGCACGCGGTTGCAGCCCTGCCCAACCTCGAGATTCTCGAAGTTTGCCAGATTCAAGGGCCGCTGCAATGGGATATTGCCGTGGAGCCGCCAGCAATGAACAGCGGCCATCTGCATCTGCCGGACAGTCCCGGCCTGGGAATCGAGTTGGCAGAAGGGGTCGCAGAGCGTTACCCTTACATTGAAGGGCACTACGCTTTGACGGTCGAACGGTAATCGCAGTTCGGCGGCGATTAACAGGCAAAGAAAGGGACGGGCTGCGTTCAGCCTGACCCTGGACAGTGGACAACAGGAAACTACATGAATAAAGTACGCGTTGCTGTCGTCGGCATGGGTATTGGCAGGCCCAATGGTCTCGCACTGGCAAGCAACCCGCGCGCTGAGGTGGTGGCGCTGTGTGATCTGGTCGAGGAGAGCATGACCGACTTCGCGGCGTTATTGCCGCAGCCGGACGAGGTACGCCTGTATACAGATTTTGACGAGCTATGCCGCAGCCGCGAGATCGATGCTATCTTTATCGGCACGCCCAATCAGCTGCATGTGCCGATGGGCTTGAAAGCGGTGGCCCATGACAAACATGTCTTGGTGACGAAGCCGCTCGCCGACTCGGTGGAGACGGCGGAGCAGATGGTGGAAGCGGCTGAAGCTGCCGGGGTCATTAACATGATGTCGCTCTCCACCCGTTTTTCCGCTGAGGTGCAGTACATGGGCGCCCTGGCGCGATTGGGTACCTTCGGCGATCTTTACTACGCCCGCGCCCGCAGCATCCGCCGCAACGGCATTCCGGCGTGGAACACCGGCTTTATCCGCAAAGGCGGCGGCGCGTTTCGCGATATGGGCGTGCACGTGCTGGACGCGG
>JAPPKT010000118.1 GCA_028819675.1 Caldilineaceae bacterium
ATTTACAATTTAATATTTACCATTTATCTTTGTTTTTGGGGGGGGGGGGGCTTTTTGGCCCCCCCTTGGGGGGGGGGCGCCCCCCCCCCAACGCCCCCCTCCTACAACATGCCTCGCCGACCTGGTGTCTAATTGGCAGCAAGTGTCCAACCGAAAGAGCTTCGCCATACCGCGTCCCGCTAGCCCCGTCAACGCCCCGTAGGGGCACCCCTTGTGGGTGCCCTCGTACACACGCCCAAACTGAACCGCGCCTCCAGACTGCTCGCAGCACGTCAAAGACCCCTCCTTCGCGGCCCTCCGTGGACAAAACGATGTTCTTCGCGAACCTTCGCGTCCCTTCGCGGATAAACTGTATCTTTGATCGTTTTTCGGCTATGATTAAGCGATCTCAAGAGCCGTGCACGCCGCGCTGCTTCGTAACCCGCATCAAGACTATGCCTGACGTTCAAAACAGTCTGCTGCTACGCATCTCAGACCAAGACAACGTCTACGTCCTCCTGCGCAGCCTGAACGCAGGCACCCCTTTACAACTTGACGAACAAACAGTCATTGTCGAAAACGCCCTCGAACTGGGACACAAAATCGCTGCCCGCAACATCGCCGCCGGCGAAAAGATCGTCAAGTACGGCGCGCCCATCGGCTCAGCCACCCGCGACATCCGCACAGGTGAGCATGTCCACCTGCACAATATCAAGAGCGACTACATTCCCACCTACACGCTGAATTCGGTGACCGGGTGAACCGGTAGAGGAGCCACAGTATGTCCGCCAAAACCGAATTTCAAGGCTTCCTGCGGCAAGACGGCCGCAAAGGCATCCGCAACACGATCCTGGTCGTCTATCTGGTCGAATGCGCCCACCACGTCGCCCGCGAAATCGTCTATCCCTACCGCAAGCATGGCGTCCATCTGATCGGGTTCAGCGGCTGTTACCCCAACCAGTATGCCTTCGACATGATGGCCCGCCTCTGTACCCATCCCAACACGGGCGCCGTCCTCCTCGTCTCATTGGGCTGCGAAAGTTTCGACCGCCGCGGCCTGCAGCAACTCGTCAGCGAAAGCGGACGCCCGGTCGAAACACTCGTCATCCAGGAAAGAGGAGGTACGCTCACCACCGTCGACCAGGGCTTGGCCTGGCTGGAAGAAACGCTGACCGAACTCGAAGAAGCCGCGACGCGTGTGCCGATGTCGGTGGACGAGCTGGTCGTCGGCGCCATCTGCGGCGGTTCCGACGCCACCAGCGGCATCACCGCCAACCCCGCCATCGGACGCTGTTTTGATCTCCTGGTCGAGAACAACGCCAGCGCCATCTTCGAAGAGGGCGGCGAGCTGATCGGCTGCGAACAGATCATGGCCGACCGCGCCGTGACCCCGGCACTGGGCCAGGAGATCCTCTCAACCATGGAGAAAACCGCCCGCTACTACACCACCATGGGCCACGGCAGCTTCGCCGTCGGCAATGCCGACGGCGGCCTCACAACCGTCGAGGAGAAGTCGATGGGGGCCTACGCCAAGAGCGGCTCTTCACCGATCCGGGGGCTGATCAAACCCGGGGACGTGCCCCCGGCCGGCGGCCTCTACCTCCTCGACATCGTACCCGACGGCGGCGCCCGCTTCGGCTTTCCCAACATCAACGACACCGCCGAAATCGCAGAACTGATCGCCTGCGGCGCACATCTGACCCTCTTTTCGACCGGACGTGGCTCGGTCGTGGGTTCAGCCATATCACCCGTCGTCAAAGTCTGCGCCAACCCCGAAACCTACCGCCGTATGGCCGGCGACATGGACGTGGACGCCGGCCGCATTCTCGAAGGCCGGGTCACGCTTGACGAAGTAGGCCGCGAGATTTTCGCCCACGTGCTCGACGTTGCCGGCGGCGCACCTACCAAGTCCGAAAGCCTCGGCCACCAGGAGTTCGTTCTGACCTACAAGTCCTTCGAACCAATCGGTCCCGCCTGTCTCCCGGTCTAGCTTCCCTTGCCTTCCAACAGCCGCACCAGCCAGCAAACTCGACTGGTAGCCCTTGCTCAACCGGCCCATCTTTCTGAAAATGCCGGGACGACCTTTGCTGCAAAGCGATCTGTTCCGGCCCGCAGCCAGACGCAATGCAAAGAGACCTGTATCCTGATGAATGACCTGCTAGTCCAATTCGTCGAGGCTCTGCCATGACCGCCGATTTCCAGGCCGCGCCTCGCCAGGCAGATTCCCCCGACCGTTCTGATACGCCGGTGCCAGCGGATTTCAGTACCAGGCGCACAGCCAGAGAGTACCTGGGCCTCACCGCGCGCGGCTTCGCCATGGGCTGCGCCGACATCGTGCCCGGCGTCTCCGGCGGCACCATGGCCTTCATTCTCGGCATCTACGAAGAGCTCGTAATGAGCATCCGCGCCGGTGCACGCCGCCCGTTTTGGCATGCACTCCTGCGTCTGAACCTCCCCGCCGCTCTGGATGCAGTAAACGCCCGCTTTCT
>JAPPKT010000595.1 GCA_028819675.1 Caldilineaceae bacterium
GCCGGGAAATCGTGCCGCCGGCAGCTTCAGTGCCGGGTGTGGAACCGGTCGCAGAGCTCGCAGACCGGTAACCTGCACTCCGTTGCCGCTAATCCGTACAGCGACGAGATACTTCTGTTCAAAGGATTCTGATTCGGTGGCAGAACGACCGAAAGTTGAGACCGCTATTACCCAGCATACACTCTGGCAGGCGCTGACCGGGACGGCCCCGCCGCAGGCGCTCGCGCCCCGTCCCATCAGTTGCGCGGTGCTGGACAGTCGCGACGTCGAAGCAGGCTCTCTCTTCATCGCTTTCAGCGGCGCCCGCACGGACGGCCATAATTTTATCCGCCAGTCCCTGGCCGGTGGCGCCGAAGTGATCATCTGTGAAGAGCGGGGCCTTGAACATCTGCACGATACCGGCGCCCTGTTGGTCGACTGCCGCCAGCAGGAAGAAGGCGAAGAGGCGAAAGCGGAAACAGGACATCTCGACCCCGGCCGCGCCGTCGCCTACATCGTTCCTGACGCCACCGCGGCATTGCAGGCGGCCGGCCGCTTTCAGCGGCTGCATCGCACACACCCGGACCTGCGGGTGATCGGCGTGACCGGCAGCGTAGGCAAAACCAGCACAAAAGAGCTGACCGCATCGGTCCTCGCGCAACGTTTCAGCACACATCACAACACTGGCAACCTCAACAGCGAACAGGGGCTGCCGCTGGCTCTCCTCGGCCTGCACACCGGCCACGAGCGCACCGTGCTGGAGATGGGGATGTACGATCTCGGGGAGATTCGCCTGCTCTGCAGCCTGGCGCGGCCCCATATCGGCCTTGTGACCAACGTCGGCCCCACCCACCTCGAGCGGCTGGGCACGATAGACCGGATCGCGCAGGCCAAAACCGAACTGGTAGAGGCTCTTCCCAGCGCGCAGAACGGAGGTGTAGCCGTCCTGAACCATGACGACGCCCGCGTACGCGCGATGGCGGCCGCCACCGATGCCCGGCCTTTCTTCTATGGCCTCACCCCTGAAGCGGACCTGTGGGCCGACGATATCGAGAGCCTGGGCATGCAAGGCATCCGCTTCCGTTTTCGCTGCCGCCAGGAAGACGGCCGCATCCACAGCCAGCGCCTGCAGGTGCCCCTCTTGGGCAGACATTCGGTCTATACCGCCCTCGGCGCGGCTGCCGCCGGCATCGTCAGTGGCCTGTCCTGGCCGGAGATCGTCGCCGGCCTGCAACGGGCGCCGGGTCAGCTGCGCCTCGTTGTGTTGCCGGGCATCAACGGAAGCACTGTCATCGACGATACCTATAACGCCAGCCCCGTCAGTACCGTGGCCGCCCTCAATCTGCTGAACGACCTGTTCATTCGCCGCCAAACGGGCGCGGACAGCGCCCCCGCCGCCAACTGCGCGGAAGTGGGGCCGAGAGCAGCGAAACGCACACCGCAATCCAACAACGGGGAGCATCGTGAACAGCAGCAGCCGCAACCACACAGCGGCGGCCGCCGCATCGCGATTCTCGGCGATATGAGAGAGTTGGGCACCTTCACCGCAGAAGGGCATAAACAGGTCGGCGCCCATGCCGCGGGCGTAACCGATCTGCTCGTTACTGTCGGTGCCTTAGGCCGTCTCATCGCCGACGAGGCCCGCAAGGCAGGCCTGCCTTCCCAGGCTGTGTACGAAGCCGGCGATTTTGAGACGGCCGTACAGATTCTGAAGGAAATGGCTCAACCGCAGGATCTGGTGCTCGTCAAAGGCAGCCGTGCAGTGGGGATGGAACGAATTGTCCCCGAGATCTCACAGCAGCCGGCAGCAGCTGCAGCGAAAGACCCAGCCCGCCGCCCCGTGTCCGACAAAGGGGGCGGCGGCGGCCTCCCGGAAGGTTAAAGGGCTTATTGATGGAATCTCCGCTGGTGCTTGGGACACTCAGCTTCTTTATCGCCGTGATCTGGGGGCAGCCGCTGATCACCCTGCTGAGGCACTACCGAATCGGCAAACAGGTGCGGATGGAAGGGCCGGACTCGCACCAGGAGAAAACAGGCACGCCGACGATGGGGGGACTGCTATTTGTGGTGCCGGTTCTGCTGATTACGGGGGCGCTCAACCTGGCCAACCTGCTTGGCTTCACCCTGATCGGCAAGAGCACACTGTTGCTCTTCTTCTGTCTGGCGGCACACGCGACACTGGGCGCTGTCGATGACTGGCTGGGACTCCGCGGCAGGGGGAAGGGCATGTCTGCGCGGATGAAGAGCGGATTCCAGTTCGTCTTTGCAGCCATCATCGTGGGCATTCTCTATTACGGGCCGCCCAATCTGTACTATGTTGGCGTGCCCGGCATTCCGGAGTGGGTTTCGATCGGCTGGCTGTTCATCCCGGTTGGAATTCTGATCATTATCGGTTTCAGCAATGCGGTAAATCTGACCGATGGGCTCGACAGCCTGGCGGGAAGCATCAGCGGTATTGCGTTTGCCAGCTACGGGCTGATTG
>JAPPKT010000021.1 GCA_028819675.1 Caldilineaceae bacterium
GTCGGTGGCGGCGACGGACAGACCTTGCGGATCGTAGACGGGGAAGGAGGAGGACCCGGTGGCGCTGCGGCTGGTGGTGGCGGCGGTCAGCCTGGCCTGGCGCGCACCTTCGAAGCGCTCCCAGTCGCGAAAGCCGCGCTCGCGGTAGAAGGCGATGCGGGTGTACTCCTCTTTGCCGGGGGAGCGCAGCACGTTCAACTCGACCATCGGTGCGTCGTTGGTCTCGATCTCGGCCATCAGCTCGATGGCGTTGCCCCTGATGCTTCCGAGGACGATCTCCTGGTTGGCGGGCAGGACCATATCGGTGATCTGGCGGTGCTCGCTGCGCAGGGACTCGACGTCGCCTGCGGGTTCGACCAGGAGGGTGTCGCGGCCGATCTTGTCGGTGCCTTTCAGGGTCAACCGCCGCGGCAGCGTCATGAGCTGGTTCCAGCCTGCGGTCGGCTTGGCCGGGTTCATGTTGAAGATGACGTAAACGCCGCCTTTGCCGTCCGGCGTTGCCGATGGGGCATGGACGCCGCCCGGTTCGGAAGCACCGAAGTTGAAATCATAGTGCGAGGTGACGACAAACTTGTCGCGTTCGGTGTCGTAGTCACCCAGCAGGGCCTGTCCGCCGCTCATGTGACTGTAGAAGAGGAGGATGTGGCGGTCGCCGATCGGCCAGAAATAGGGGCAGGCGCCGTCGTCGCCGATGCGGGTGAAGATGTCGTCTTCCACAAACGGGTGCAGATATTCCCAGTCGACCAGGTTGGGCGAGCGGAAGAGGAAGTTGGCGCGCGTGCGCCGGCCGGAGGCTGCGTGGGGCAGGATGCTGCCGGAAAGGGCGTAGTAGTGGTCCCCTTTCTTCCAGATGCAGGGATCGAAGACGCGGTAGGGGAGAGGCGAGCCGTCGGCGCTGGCCTTGGGAATGACGGGCGCGCCGGTGAGTTTTTCCCAGTTGAGCAGCAGCGGATCGTGGGAGACGGCGACCATGTTGCCGACCTTGGTGCCGTGATAGATGGCAATCACGCGGTCCTCTTCGACCAGCGCCGCGCCGGAATAGCAGCGTTCCTCCGGATTGGGGTAGATGGCGTAGGGCAGGTCCTGCCAGTGGATGAGATCATCGCTGATGGCGTGGCCCCAGTGTTGACGCGGGTCTTCGGGCGGGCAGGCCTGATAGAAGAGATGCCAGCGGTCCTGCCAGAAGCAGAGGCCGTTGGGATCGTTGAGCGTGTTTTCGGGGTTGACGTAGTGGTAGATGGGCCGGTGGGGGTCGCCCTCGTAGCGTTTGCGGTAGGCATGCAGCCGCTGCAACAGGGGGTTCGTTTCGAGAGCGGCCTCCTGTTCGGCCAGGGTCTCGGGGAAACTGTACTTGGGCACAAGGGAGGTGTTGTCGGTTCTTTCGGCGACGCTCATGGATGTTGTCTTCCTTCTGCGGCTCCTTGTGCAGCCCAGGTCAGCGGCGACGGATTCCTGTCAGGAACGGTTCTTGAGCGCCAGCTCGTGCAGGGGTTCAAGCTGGCCGACGTGGTAGGCCTCGTGGTAGACCAGATTGAAATGAAGCCGCTGGCCCACGGTGACACTGTGCTCTTCGTCCAACATTTCATCCAGGCGGGATTCGGGCATCTTTTCGAGTGCGGCGCCGATCTGCTCGGAGAGGTCATCGAGACGCGCCAGCAGGGTCTCGAGCGGGATGGCTTTGTCGGAGTCGGTCATCGGTTCGGAGCCGAAGCCGTAGAGGCCGAACTCATCCTCGTCGGGCTTGGTGACGCCGTCAATAACGCCGAGGCATTGCATCCGGTAGACCATGAGATGGCCGAGGATCCAGTTCATGCAGTTGCCGGGAAAGGGCAGCTGCAACATGCTGTCGGCATGGGTCAGGCCCTCGGTCTTGTCCTTTATGACGTAGTTGCTGGTCCCAAGGATGTTGGTATACAGGGTTGGCATGTGCATTAATAGTGCCTTTCAAAGAACGGTGAGGCCATCGATAGGCGACGGCCGCAGATTATGCGTAGATATTCTCCATCTGCCACGCTTCGAGCGAGACGACGCGGGCTTCCTGGCCTTGGGAGCGCAGTGAGACGCCGACGCTGTCCTCGCGGTCGGGGTAGACGCGCATGGCCACACACTGCTTGCCGTTGACAAAGACTTCGACGACGCTGCGGTCGACGAAGACTCGGAGGCGCAGCGGCTCGTCTCTTTCGAGGAAGACGGGTCCGGTCTCTGGGGCGCGGGAACGGACGTCGGGCGAGAGGCTGGAGTAGGAGGAGTCGATAGAGATGAGGCTGTCGGTGGCGGCGGCCAGTTTGTCCCGCTGCCAGCCCTGATAGAGCTCCCAGTCGCGGAAGCCGCGTTCGCGGTAGAAGGCGATGCGGGTGAACTCCTCTTTGCCGGGGGAGCGCAGCACGTTCAGCTCGACCATCGGTGCGTCGTTGGTCTCGATCTCGGCCATCAGCTCGATGGCGTTG
>JAPPKT010000562.1 GCA_028819675.1 Caldilineaceae bacterium
TCTGGCGGACGGCGCCGTGCATGAGGAGACAGATGCGATCGGCGACGGCGACGGCATCGGTCTGATCGTGGGTGACGAAGATCATGGTGATGCCGGCCTGCTGCTGGAGGGTGCGGATGGTGGCCCGCAGGTCCTCGCGCAGGCTGGGCTCGAGGCTGCTGAGGGGTTCATCGAGCAGCAGTACGCGGGGTTGAATGACGAGCGCCCTGGCGAGGGCAACGCGCTGGCGCTGGCCGCCGGAGAGCTCGTCGGGCCTACGGTCCTCATAGCCGGCCAGCTGCACGGCAGCCAGGGCCTGGGCCACTTTTGTGCGAATTGTGCTGGCGCCGGCGCGCCGCATTTTGAGGCCGAAGGCGACATTTGCGCCGACGTCCATGAAGGGGAAGAGCGCATGTTCCTGGAAGACCATGACGGCGCCGCGTCTTTCCGGCGGTACGCCCAGCACGGACTGGTTGTCGAAACGGATATCGCCGTCAGTGGGAGGCACCAGGCCGGCTATGGAGCGCAGAATGGTGGTCTTGCCGCTGCCGGACGGGCCCAACAGGACCATGAGCTCCCCCTGTGCGACGGTCAAAGAGACGTCGTGCAGGACAGGCGGGCCGTAGGGGAAGGTGTGGGAAAGGTTGTGCAGTGAGACGGTGGTCATTGTTGGACAGCTAATGTGCGGTCAATGTGAGAACACGTTTTTCTGTGTGTTACGAATTGCGTATTGCGTATTTCGTATTGCGTAAAGACAGACATTACAGGCGCGATTCCATTGGGTGATGCGAGCGGGAAGTCCTGGTGTCAAACGGGACTTACAACTGTAAGGAACTGTGGTCGCGAGCCTTTCGTTGCACGGTTTCCGCTTCCTCGATCGCGGGCAGACCGGGCCGAGGAAACCGGAAAGCAGCCTATTCGGGCCAGATCTCCATCTGACCGCCTAATGGCAGCTGGATCTGCGCATCGGGACCTTCGAACCAGCGTGCGTAGATTTCGTGGTAGACACCGGACTTCCAGAGTTCCTGGAGGGCGTAGTTGACCTGATCGCGCCAGGTGGACTGGTTGTTGGGCACGCCGATGCCGAATTGGACGGGATTGTGTCCGCCGGGCAGGAGCTCGAGTGCGGGGTCGCCGGCTGCGAGGGCCAACATGGTGATGTTGTCTTCGGTGTAGCCTTCGACGGCGCCGTCACGGAGGGCCTGCATGGCGGCGAGCTTGTCGCTGAATTCGACGATTTCGGGGGCCGGGCCACCCTGGGCCTCGCTGTAGGCGATCCAGGAGGGGATGGCTGAACTGCCGGCGTTGGCGGCCACTTTGAGGCCCATCAGTTCATCGATGGAGGTGTATTCGCCGGTGCGAATGAGAAAGGACTGATTGTCCCAGAAGTAGGTGATGCTGAAGTCGATGGCGTCGTCGCGTTTGCGGGTGTGGTTCATGCTGGCGATAGAGATGTCGACGCGGCCTTCCTGGAGGAAGCTGATGCGGGTGGTGCCGTCGACGACGATCAGTTCCGGTTTCAGGCCCAGCTGTTCGGCCATGGCGTGGGCGAGGTCGACGTCGAAGCCGACCCAATCACCGTCTTCGGTGACAAAGCTCAGGGGAGGATTGTCGTTGCGCACACCGATGCGCACGGTCCCGCGAGCTGTTATTTCATCGGCGAGGGAAGGTGCGTCGCCAGCGGGCATTGCCGGAATCGCCTGGCAGGCGGCCAGCAGGACGGCGACTAGAACGAGAGGGAAAACACGTTGTAGTGCATTCTTCATTGAATGTGACTCCTTTTTGCGAAGTGTATCAGATTGCACCAAGGATGGGCAAAACGGGGGCGATTTTGGGAAACGCGTTGCATAGCGCGGTGTTCATAGCGTTGGGAAGGCTGGGCAAACGCAGATGGATTCTCACTTGCAGCGTATTCGTTCTATCGTACCATAGCAGGAGGCGTAATAAATGTAAGCAATGGTACGCATTGGCGCTGCATTTCCTCTGCGGAGGGAGGGAATCCCAGTACATCTTCAGGTGCAGTTCCTTGCATAGTGTACGAGCGCAAGCCCCTTTGGCGGGCGTGCTTCAGTAGCTGAAAAAAGAGTGGGCAAGATCGGAAGGTCGACTGCGCCGCTCCCAGCGCTGGGAGAGGCGGGAAAGGGTGAAGGCGAGCACGAAGTAGAGCACGCCGACAAAGGTGTACATGGTGACCCAGTAGGGCGCGTTGGTTACGTCGGCGCCGAGGGCCATGCGGGCGACGGTCATGACTTCGGCGACGCCGATTACGACGACGACCGAGGTGTCCTTAAAGAGGCTGATGGCTTGACCGGTGAATGCGGGCAGCATGACTCTCAAGGCATAACGCAGCTTGACGAGAATGTAGACCTGGCGGGGGCGGCTACCCATGAGGCGGGCGGACTCGACCAGCTCCTGGGGGACGGCGGCGAGTCCGGCGCGCAGGATTTCGGCCTGGT
>JAPPKT010000164.1 GCA_028819675.1 Caldilineaceae bacterium
CCGACCACGATGCGGCTGTCGAATCCGGCCGCCGAGACCGCCGCGTCCAGAGCCGGCGGCTGGCCCGAGAGTTCATAGATCAGATCGGCGCCGTGCTGCTCTCCCGCATCCGCCAGCGCCTCCCGCAGCCCTTCAGCGCCGTCCGCGCCGCCGGGATCGAGCGTCTGGCTCGCGCCCAGCCGTCGGGCAATCCGCCTCCTCTGCGGCAGCGGGTCCACCGCGATCAGCGCGGCCAGGGGGAACTGCGCCAGCAGCGCGGTTGTCAGCATCCCCACGATGCCCAGCCCCATCACCAGCACCCGCTCGCCCACAAGCGGCGCACCGTCCATCACCAGGTTGACGGCCGTTTCGGCATTGGGCAGCAGCGCGGCCAGCGCCGGCGCCATCCCTTCGGGCACCGGCAGGAGCGCCTCCGGGCTGGCGCAAAAGTGGCTTTCGTGGGGATGGAAGACGAAGTAGTAGCGGCTGTCCTCTTTACCTGCTGCGTCGATCTGCCCATCCGCTCCCGCTGTTTCCCCTTGTCGGGTCGGCGTGCAGGCAGCTTCACAAATGCGCCCGACGCAGGCATACCCGTACTTCAGCGGATAGCTGACCGCGTCGGTCAGACCTGCAATCGAGCTGTCGGCGGACATGCCCGCGGGAACCTGCCCGCGGTAAAAGAGCATCTCCGTACCGGCGCTGATGGCGGAGACGACCGTTTCGACCAGCAGTTCGTCCCCTTGCGGTGGGGCCATCTCCTCCGTGCATACCTCGACCGCGCCCGGCGCCGTGAACAGCACTGCGCGCCGCTTCACACGGTTAGAAGCGAAACTCACGCCGCCGACCTGCCGTTACGTGCGACTCCCTTCTCAAACTCCCCCCACAGCACCGTATCGGTTGCCAGCTGCACCTGCTCGATATTCCGCAAACGCGGCATCACGGAGCGGAGCTCGTCCCCCGCGCCCGCCGGTTGGATCACCTGATAACCGCCCAGAAAGACCGGCGCGATCGTGATCACGGCGTAGTCCGCCAGGCCCCCTTCCAGGAAGCTGGTCAGAATGCGTGCGCCCCCCTCGACCATCAGCGACCCGATACCCTCAGCGCCGAGGCAGGCGAGGAGAGCGGCCAGATCCACGCGGCCTTCTTCATCGGCGGGCAAAGTCAGGATCCGTGCACCCGCCTCTTTCAGCCGCTGCCGGCGTGAAGACTGCGCTCCCTCACCCGTTGTCGCGATCCAAGGGGTGCCGCGACCTCGCAGTAAACGGGCGTCCGGCGGCGTGCGCAACTGGGAGTCGACGATCACCGGCTGCGGGCTATCACCGGCAACCAGCCGCACCGTCAATGCGGGGTCGTCGGCCAGCACCGTTTCGATGCCCACCAGAATCGCGCTGTGTGCCGCCCGCAGCGCGTGGGTCATCGTCAGAGAGGCGGGAGCGCTGATCGGTGTAGCCGTTCCCTGTTGGGCGGTCAGGCAGCCGTCGAGGCTCTGGGCATAGCTGAGCGTGACGAAAGGCCGAGGAGTGAGAAGTAATGCATCTGTGCTTCTGTTTTCTTTTACCTCACCACAATTGTGGCTCTGAATACGGGCGCGCAATCCATCGAGCTGCAGCCGGTACGCTTCCGCCTGGCCACGCGTGAGGTGTTCTTTCTCTTCACTCTCTCCTCTCTTCTCCGTCCCGCCTTGCCCGTTAAGCCTGATAATATGCCGCATCCGGGCGACCTTCGCCTCCAGATAGGCGTGGCTTTCCGGGTTCGAAGGCATCTGCAAAGGGATCCGTTCCCGCACCGCGATGCCCAGCCCGGCCAGCCCTTCGATCTTGGCCGGGTTGTTCGTCAGCATCCGCACCGACCGCACGCCCAACTCCTGCAGGATCAAAGCGGCCGCCGTGTAGTCCCGCTCGTCGGCCTGGTGGCCCAACAGCAGGTTGGCGTCAACCGTGTCGTAGCCCTCATCCTGCAGATTGTAGGCGCGCAGCTTCTCCTCCAGGCCGATGCCGCGTCCCTCCTGCCGCAGATAGATGAGCGCGCCCCGCCCTTCCGCGGCGATGGCCTGCATCGCACGCGTCAACTGTTCACCGCAGTCACAGCGCTGCGAGCCGAGTACGTCGCCGGTGAAACATTCCGAGTGGATGCGCACGAGCAGATCGTCGCCCTCTGCCTCGCCGAGTACCAGGGCCAGGTGGTTCTTTCCGTCCCCTGCGCTGCGGAAATGATGCAGGTAGAAGGCACCGTCCGCAGTGGGGATGCGGGCCGTGACCGTGCGCTCCACTGCCGGAGGCAAGTGAACCGGCGGGCCATTCTTCGATTCAGCGGAGCCGAGGGAGCGCTCCGCAACGGTTGTATCCGACATCTGTTTGGGCTGATTGAAAACTAGCTGAACCGCTCCTCCAGCCAGGGGTCTCCCTCCATGTGGTAGCCGTAGCGTTCCCAGAAGCCGGGCCGGTCGCCGCGCATGA
>JAPPKT010000306.1 GCA_028819675.1 Caldilineaceae bacterium
GCGAGTACGTCAGAATCGATGACACTGTGAGCGGCTTCCGCGAAATCCTGGACGGGAAGCATGACGACCTGCCCGAGCAGGCCTTCTACATGGTCGGATCCATCGATAAAGCGGTCGAAAAGGGCGAGCAACTGAGGCAGGAAGAATGACGATTCAGGTCGAAATCGTAACCCCCAGCCGCCAGCTGTACAGCGGCGAAGTCGAGATGATCACCATGCCCGGCGTCGAGGGCGAGATGGGCGTACTGGCCGGCCATGCCCCCCTGCTCACGACCCTCAATATCGGCGAGTTGACCCTGCACAACGCCGACGGCGAGCCCGAGTATATCGCTGTCAGCGGCGGCGTGGTCGAGGTGCTGCCCGACAAGGTGATCGTGATGGCCCGTTCGGCCGAGCGCGCCGAAGAAATCGACATCGCACGCGCCGAAGAGGCCATGCAGCGCGCCGAAGAAGCCCTGCGCACCCGGCCCGACGAAGATCGCCAGCCCGTCGAAATAGCCTACCGCCGCAGCCAGTTGCGCCTGAAAGTCGCACGCCGTCGCCGCCGCACTCGCCCGGGTGTGTTCGTGGAGGACGAAGGCTAGCGCACTTTTCAACAGGAAATACAAGGCCGGGTCTTTGCTAAGACCCGGTCTTTTCGTTTTGAGAACTGATCCTATTTGCCGTAGAACCAGTCGACTCCGATTCGCGCCACATAGATGCCGTCACGCTTGTGATAGCTGACCAGCGCAATGTCATCGATAAAGGTCAGACTCGGATAACCATAGTCGTCATCAGAGTCTGAACCAATCATCCGTTCGTGGCTCCAGGTAAGACCTTCATCCGTTGAAATTGCGGAGACGAACGGTGTCCGCAGCCTGCCCTCCGTGCCGGTCGAACGCAGCAAAACCAGATCGCCGGTAGACGGGATCCACTTTACGTTAAGCGCCGACGAGTTGGTGGAAAGCTTCAGACTATGCACCGCCTCGCCTGGCGACCAGGTCATCCCCTCATCCCTTGAGTAGGATCGAACCACATATCCACTGTACGTCCGGCAAAGCATCATTACCCGTCCATCGCGCAAAAGTACTAAGTGTGGCTCCTGCGCCTCCACCGGCAGCGTATCGACTACATTCTCCGACTGGTGCCACGAATAGCCGTCGTCATCGGAATAAAAAACCGTGCTCACATAGCCGCGGTGGTCGCCGCCTTCTTCCTTGATCTCCCTCTCGCACGGAGCGAGAATTCGACCCGAGGGCAACTGGATCAATTTGTCATTGAAAACATGATTCGTTCCGGCGTGGGGCGTAACGATAAACTGTTCCCCCCACGTCGCCCCGTCGTCGGTCGACCGCCGGTAGTAGGTGTGCGCGAAACGGGGAGCTGATCCGGCAAAATAGATGTAGGTCAATAGCAACTGGCCGTTTGCCAGTCGCAGAAAACCTGGATGCCGGTACTCTTCATTTTTGCGTTGGAGCTTCGGGCAGGCAACCAGCTGGTACGGCTCGCCCCAGCTCCTGCCCTGATTATCGGAGATTCGTCCTTCGATGTCACCAACTACTTCGCCTTCCCCGGAATTCTCCCTGTTGACGGAGTAAGATAACAGCAGACGACCGTCACCGAGCAGCGCAATGTCACCCACATTCCCCCGGTAGCCGACACATCGCTTGGGCATCTCGACGGCATGTACATCTTCGAAGAAGGCGCTGGAGGTTTCTCCCTCTCGACTTTCCTGCACTGTCAATTGCATCAGGTTTTGGGAAAGTAAATCGTCGATGCAACCCCTGAGAGAGGTCGGCTCAGTGATGGACAAAGGATATACATCGATAGAATATTCTCACTGCCTGGCTGCCTCGGGAAAGAAGCGCAGACTAGAGCCGCGTCGGTCTCCTGTTTAAGCCGTTGAGCTGGCTCTACCTTTCATCGCGTGGATCCTTTTCAATGTGTGAAACAGTGCCTCAATCTGTATGCTCTGCAGCTTCTCTATCGTTGTATGACGTATCTTCGGAGGCAGTGTCCATCTCTTCCTGAAGAAATCGGATGAGTCGCCGGCGCTCTCCAATCGTCAGACCCACCAGTCTCTCCTTGGGACTAAGTCCCGCTAGCAACTCCTCTTTGGGAATCATTTTGAGGACAAACCGGCGCGTCTCCTCGCTAATCTCCATAGAGTCGTCTTGGTCGACTTTTCCGGCAAATCACACACTCTCTAGTTCAGGAAACGGGGCTTGAGTACATAGGCTTGGAAGATAGCTCCGCATTAAACGTACTATTCGCCATCCACGATAGGGCGACATGTGTCATGCAGTGCCACCATCGCTGTCTCCCTCGCCCCCGGGGGGAATACCCAACTCTTCCCGAAGCAATCGAAAGAGCAGCTTTCGTTCCGCATCGGTCAACCCTGCTAGTCTTTCCTGGGGTTCAAGCCCTGCTAGTCTTTCCTGGGGTTCAAGC
>JAPPKT010000564.1 GCA_028819675.1 Caldilineaceae bacterium
TTTGGGGGGGGGCCCCCCCCCCCCAACGCCCCCTCTCCTACAACACGCCTCATCGGCGCGGGTGGCGATATTGGTGAAAGGTGCCTAATTGAAGGTGTCCAGCCAGACCACGTCCCGCCAGTCCCATCAGATCCCCGCATGTGCCCGCCTTGTGCCTGCCCTTTCCCGCCCAAAACTGGGAGGCACACCTTCAGACCAACGAAACTCCTAAATCACACGTTCGTTTCCGCCGTCCACCGGTATCTGCGCGCCTGTCGTCTTGGCAAAAACCGGACCCGCCACTGCACAGGCCAGAGCCGCCACGTCGGCAGACGTAATCTCAACCCCCAGCAGATTGTTGGCCTTGTACTCGTCCACGCTGATGCCGTAGCTGGCAGCCCGTTCCTCCAACAGTTCCGCCGACCAAAGCGCAGTGTCAAAGACCGCATTCGGATGCAGCACATTCACTCGGATGCCATCCCCTGCCAGTTCCAAAGCGGCGACGCGCGCCAGCTGCGTTAGACCTGCCTTCGCCACCGAATAGGCCCCCGCTCCAGGCCCCGGCGCCGTCGCGTTCTTTGAGCCGATGATGACTACCGCCGGATCGCAACCCAACTTCAAATATGGTGCACACGCCTGCAATAGCCGCTGCTGGCTGGTCAGGTTTACCTCGATGCTTCTGTCCCAGTGGTCGCCATCCATTTCAGCCAGCGCCTGGCTGGCCGGAAATATGCCGGCGTTGCACACCAGAACATCCAGACCCCCCCAGCGACTCACTACCCGGTCTACCGACGCCTTGAGCCCGTCTTCGTCCGTCACGTCGCACCTGATGCCCAGCACCATCTCAGGGTCGAATAACTCCGTCACTCTGGTACTGATGTCCAGCGCGGCTACGACCGCGCCTTGTCCGAGAAAAGCCTCCACGCAGGCTCGCCCAATGCCGCTGGCCCCGCCCGTTACCAATACCACCTTGCCCTGCAACGCCGGCGGTGCACCTGCTCCCTTCAACTTCGCCTGCTCCAACTCCCAGTACTCTATGGCGAAGATCTCACTCTCGCCCAGCGGCCGCCAGCCTCCCAAAGCCTCCGACCATCCAATAGCCCGCAGCGTGTGCCTCCTTATGTCGTCGATCGCCGCGATCTCCTTGGGCGTGCCGCCGAAGGCTACGCTGCCAACGCCCGGCCACAAAGCCCAACGCGGCGCAGGGTCGAGCCGTGAGAGGCTACCATCCGTATGCCTGCCAAAATAATCGCCGTATGCCGAAACGTACGCGCCCACGTCCTGCTCCGCACCCTCACCCGTGACCACCAGAGGAATCCTCTTCGTACGAAGAACGTGGTCGGGAGTTAGCAATCCGCGCGTTACCAGCTCAGGTGCCTCTGACAGTTCCGAAAACGTCCTGGCCGCCCCGCCCTGATCAACCGAAGCCAGTACGGCTTGCCCCCTGGCGCCTGAAACGGCCTTGCGCAGCCGGGCCAGGTCCTCCAGCGGCGCCGCGGCTGAACTCCTGTCAGAACCCTTGACCTCAAATCTGTTCCCGGCCTTGTCCTCAATGTACTCTTCGGCGGCCGTGACAATCTCGATGTGCCGTTCGTAGCTCTCGCGCGCACCGTCAGCGAATGTGAAGACGCCGTGATTGAGCAGAATCATCCCCGGCAGAGCATCCCAGTCAGCGGTCTTCGTCATCTCGTAAATCGCCCGCGCCAGCACAAAACCCGGCATCACATACGGGACAATCATCATCTCCGGGCCATACAGGTCGCGCACGATTGCCTCGCCGTCCGGCGTGTTCGTCAGGGCCACCACCGCGTCAGCATGTGAGTGATCGACGAAACGGAAGGGTATGATTGCATGCAATATGGCCTCTACCGAAGGGTTGGGAGCGTACGGATCGGTCAGGGCCGCCCTCTGTGCCGTGACCATCTCACTGTCGCTCAATTCCTCCAGAGTCGCCATGCGCCGCAACGCGCCCAGCCGCACCGGCGCGAATCCCGGCGCCTCTATCGTCGCCAGATCCCAGCCGCTGCCCTTTACGTACAGGACCTCCTCCTCGTCACCAAAAATGTCCTGTACCGTCGCCTTTACCGATGTATTGCCGCCCCCGTGCAGGACAAGCGAGGGATCGCTCCCAAGCAGTCGCGACGAATACACCCGCAGACTGAGCGGATCTCCGGCAAACCGGGCTGCCTCTTGCTCTTTCCATCTACTTTGCATGGTCTGTTGTCGTTGACCCCGTTCCCTGCTCTAGCCGGCCAGCCGTTCCAGCGACTCCTGAACACTGGGTCTTTTGCCTGAGGCGACATCCTCCTTCCGCCTCTCGTGAAAGACTGTCAGGATTCCATTCGACTTTGCCAACCCGCTGATCTCCCTGCAGTACGGCTCGAGATTTTCGCCCGGCAGCGCCCACAACGCGACGTCATCGGAAAGCGCCTCCAGATATGCCCGCGCCCCGCAACACCCCAGGCTCATCGCAGCTCTGCCCCCGTTCCTGACCTGGGGCACCACCGCGCACGCAGGCCTTCCCATCGCCGGCGGAACGCCCTCGTCCACCCTCGCAACCGCTTCTGTCAGAATCAGGCTCTGCTGAGCGTGCGCAAACAGCAGGACGACGTCGGCATCCATAGGAAAGTCGGCCAGCGGACCGTAAACCGCATGTTGGACCGGATGTTGCATGACAGGAATCGCCGCCACTTCCTCTTCGCGAACATAGTCCAGGCCCTGCATCGCCTCGAGCGCCGTCATCAGTTCGGTCTCCTGTGCCGCCGACGCCCCCGAAAGATTATGTGTGTGTACACCGATCGCACACAGTTCGTGGTCCTGGGCCCTCGTCGAAAATACCTTCTGCGACGCCTCCTGCCAGAAGTAACAGCCTGCCGGAGCCGTGTCCTCGTAGGATGAAATTTCTCCCGGAGGATCGTCGGTGAAGGCAACTGCCACCGGAGGCAGCGAAAGTTGCAACGACTCCTCAAGTTGCAATGCCTGCGTCTCGTATTTCTTCATTGAGTGCAATCTCCTGAATGTGTCTGGATCTTGGACCTGCTCTCTCGTCTAAGGCTGGAAAAAGTAGACTTCACGCTGAATCGGCACCGGGCTGACCCATAGAATCGCAGCGTACGAATGAGAATGGCTTCAAGCCTGCAATTCTCTCACGAAGTCCACCCACGCCGGGTTTGATTCGAAACCAAGTTTGAAGTTGAGGGCCAGCATCGGACTGTCTTCCTCGTTACTCGTCTCAATCGTTTCCGCGCCGTTGGCCTGAGCAAATTCAATGGTCCGCAATTTGAGAGCAGTCGCGATTCCCCTGCGCCGGTGGGACCTGATTACGCCGGTCAGTCCCGCGTCCAGGCGCCTCCCTTCCGGGTCGTTGCGCCACAGATTGCTCATCCCTACCAGGGCCCCGTCGTCGCCCAGGGCAATGAAAAAAGCTTCTTCCACCAGTGCCGGATCTCCCAGAACCATTTCCTCAAATTCAGCTATCGTCGGCTTCGCCAACGGCTCGGTTGAAGGCACGTCCTGCACGATCTTCCACCGCAAGCTGCACAACTCCCTCTTCCAGTCCGGCTCCTCCACGCGGAATTGGGACAGCGTAACCAGACGTATCTTCTCAAGGGCGAGCCGGTCGTATGTCTCTGCCCAAACTGATGCATCGAACGCCTCGACCCGCAGAGTCGACGAGGGAAAGCGCATAGCCTCCCTAAACCCATTTCTGAGCAGGAAGCCGACTCTTTCTCCGTCATCTTCCTTCGCTCGGCACACCAGGCTTCGGAACCTGCACTTGTGACCTGCCAGCACACCTAGAACGCCTTCGAACAGGACCGGGAGAAGCTGAACCTGCGGATGGTCGGGATGCGTGTCAAACCGCGCATGGGCCGTGAACGGGCTCTCCTGCCAGTAAGCCTCATAGCAGGTCCCAACCGCCGCCATCTCCTCGCCTGCCGAATAGGCTGCCACCCGTACAAAGAGTGACGCCTTCGGCCACTCACGGTCTTCCCGCTCTAGCTCCTCCCCTGACTCAAATCGACCCTCAGGTGACGCCGCATGCAGAAGAGCTGCCAGGGCCTCATACTCTCGCTCGCTCGATTGGAAGCGACGTACCTTATAGTCTGTCACGTCTGGCCGTTCATCGACGGCATCCTGACCGCGGCGTCGCGCCGCTCATGCATATTGTGTTCCATCGACTTGGGATAGCGATCCGGCAGGTGGGAAACGTCGTTCAACCGGCTGAGCGCCGCTGCCGGCATCACCCAGCCACCGGCCTGTAAATTGTCCTGCGCCTGTTCCGCAGTGCGTGCCCCAACGATCGCGCTTGTAATCGCGGGCTGCTCCAGCACCCACCGCGTGGCTACCTGCGCCGGCGTTCGGCCCAGCTCGGCCGCCGCGTCCAATAGCGTCGTCAGCGTTTCGTCGGCGTTGGCAGCAAAATAGTTTTGCGGAAAGGCCCATCCCTCCTCCGAACGCGTGCCGCTGTGCGACCGTTCCCCCGGCCTGTACTTGCCCGTCAGAAAGCCGCCTCCCAAGGGACTCCAGACCACGACGCCGATACCTTTCAACTCGCATACCGGGATGATTTCCTGTTCGATGTCGCGCACCACGAGGCTGTACTGTGGTTGGTAGGCCGCGAATCGTTCCCAACCGTTGTGGTCGCTCAGCCACATCGCCTCCATCAAACGCCATGCCTCAAAGTTGCTGCACGCGGTATATCGCACCTTCCCTTGCCTCACCAGATCGTCCAGGACTCGCAGCGTTTCGTCCAAAGGCGTCTGCGTATCGACGTGGTGAATGTAGAGGAGGTCTATGTAGTCCATCTGCAAGCGGCGCAGACTGTCCTCGACCGTATGCATCATATGGAAGCGGCTGGTACCGGAACTGTTGACATCCGGTCCCATCGGATTGAAAAACTTGGTCGCGACGATGGCATCGCGCCGGCGCCCTTTGAGGACCTGGCCCAGTATCGTCTCTGAAGCGCTGTCCGCGTAGGAATTGGCGGTATCGAAGAAATTCACCCCGGCGCCGATCGCCAGGTCGACAATACGCGCCGCCTCCCCTTCGTCGGTACCATGTCCGAACGTCATCGTCCCCAGGCAGATCTCCGACACCTTCAGCCCGGTACGCCCCAAACGCCGGTATTCCATGCCCATCTCCTCCAAAAAGTCTTAGGTCCAACCGTCAGCTTCTCTGCTCCCGGGAAATCACCCGTTCACTTCCCCCGGCCAGGGGCGCCATGGCCCAAAGTCTGCCACGCTACCCATTGTCCACGGGTGCGAAAGTACCTGCAGGCGGCAGTCCTTCACCATTTCCTGTAGTGCCCTTCCAGCTCTGCCCCAACTCTATAACCGTCCATCCTCGCCAATCCCGTCCTGTAGACGGCGCATCTTCAAGACAAAGGAGTCCTCGTTCAGCGACACGTCACCATACGCGATCGCCTCTCCCTTGGCGATCGCCCTATTGAGCACGGCGCCGTCTGCAAGCCCGAATGGCAGCAACCCCTCCATCTGCGCCACCGATGCCTTTTCGCACTGCCCTACCACCGTGTATCCGCCGCCGCCGTCCAGCTGCTCGCCCGCGCGCAGATCCCGCTTCGCAACGGTAATGCACTCCGCGGTTGGCGTTGGCGCGCAGGAGCCGTTTGCAGCGTTGAAAAGGACTGCACGCGCGATACTCAAGGGCGCCGGTACCGCCACCAGGTGATAGGGCCGGTACAGGAGAAAGTTCTTGCCTTCGCCGCCGACGTGACACCCGTGGTAAGCCAGGTCCTCCCGCGTGAAGGGATGGTCCGAGCGGACGACAACAAACACGCCCATCTTCAGCGGATTGGGCAGCATACTCCTGCCGTCTCCTGCCACCGAATTGGCCAGCTCCACCACGCCGTGCTGGCTCAATAACCCCCCTTCCTCCGTCAGGCTGAAGCGAACGGGTATCTCCTCAAGATTCGCCGACGGCTCATGCATGCCCCGTCGGTCCGGCACGAGACCCGCGGCATTCGCAAGCGCCGTCATCTCCACCTGCGCCTTCGTGCCGTCGCGAAAGGAGTTGAACATCTTCAGATTTATCGTCCGTCGCTCTATATGCTCCTCCGTGAAGCCGAAACGAGACGCAGCCGTTTCCGGAGTGCCTTCGAAATCGTCCTCATAATAGATCGTACCCCGTCCGGCCGCCACGATCTCCAACCCAAGGCTGCTCGCCCACTCTACGATGTTCCAGGTTACCGCCGGCTGGTCACCGTCCACCATCGTGTAGACGACGCCCGCGGCGTCTGCCGTGCGTTTCAGGAAGGGACCGACTGTTACGTCCGCCTCTACATTTACCATTACCACATGCTTGCGATTGCTCAGTGCGTGGTATGCGTGTCGGGCGCCTACGTCCGGCAGGCCGGTCGACTCGACGACGACCTCGATCGATTCGCAATCTGTCAACGTCAGTCCGTCTTCGACCACAACCGGTTTGCCAGCGCGGACAGCGTCTTCCAGTTCATCCCCTGTTTCCGCAGTCCGTATCTCCTCTTGGCTCGCGCCGCTTGAAAGATAGGCGTAGCGGGCATTGTGTGCACTGATGTCCGCAATTGCCGAAACTTCCATACCCTTCATCTGCGAAATCTGAGCCACCAGACCCGCGCCAAACTTGCCCGTGCCGATGATACCGACCCGAATCGGATTCGATTCCGCCGCCCGCTCAGCCAACAACTGACTTATCACGACTCGCTCCTGATTGCCCGGCCTCCATGTCAACCATCCCCGTCACCTTCTGGCTCCGGCGCGAACGCCAGCTCCAGTGCCTTGGCCGACACCTCTACGTAGATCTTGGAAAGCCTGTCGTATATCTCCGGACTGTCTTGTTGAAACGGCGGTGGCCCCAGTCGGCGAAGTAGCGCCATTCGTATCAGCGGAGGCGCGATATTGTAGTGCAAAGCCCGTAATTCGTGACGCGTTCCCCCCGGTCCCAACTGGCGTCCGCCCCAGAAGGCATCGATCTGCGCCGCCAGGTCAAGGTCCTCGCCTCTTTGAATGGCCGGGTCCTCCAATGCCTGCAATCCATCGTAGCCGGCCAGTGACGCGTCAGATTCTAGACCCGGCTCCTCCTCTTCGCCGCGAGATTCCTCTGAAACGCCGTTGCTGCGGCGGAGCCGTAGCCCGGTCAGCACCTGATGACGGTCTCTGCCTCGCAGAAGCAACAGCATCCAGGGATCGTCGGAAATCATTCTGCCGAACTGGTACAATACAACCAATGCATGTCTGCAGGGCGTGCCTTGGCTCTGGCAGTCAGCACAGTTCGCCACCACCTCGCCGCTTTCTGAAGATGTCGATAGCAGATCGACGTCGGCGTCAGTAAAGACAGTATCCAATACTGCCAGAAACGTCTCCCATTCGTCTCCCCCGGCCAGAAGCTGTGCCGCGTACAGCGCCTCTTCGGCCAGCGTGTCCAGCACTGCCGACCATTCCTCGTCGCGCAACGGCAGAACATCGATATCAACCTGGCAGACGCCTCTATGGGATTCCACGACCTCCGCTCTGATGCGGCCAAACTGCACGTCAACCGACTTCACCTGCATCCGTCGCGCCAGCGACTGGCCTCTCCTCAGGTCGAAGCCCTGTCCTTTCAGATATTTATACCACCGGCCGGACCATGATACGTCCTTACTTTCTACGTCCTTCATTGGTCCTTCGATTCCTGTCGAAGTCACTCTATCGCGATTTGCCTCTTCGCTGCTGAGCGGCACGTCACGCCTGCCAGTTCGCCTGGGGCGGCGCAGCCTCTTGAGCCGCCGCCTGGTGCCGCTTTTCGGTCAGGACTTCCTCTGCCAGGCAGATACTATCGACGACTTCACCCTCTACTACCCGCGACTGCGCAGAGCAATCAGCTGTCGAAGTCCCTCGGTGTCCATATCCGCCAACCAGTCCTCGCCGCTGTTCACAATCGACTCGGCTAGATCCTGTTTGCTCTCGATCATCTTGTGAATCTGCTCTTCCAAAGTACCTGAGACTACGAACTTGTATACCTGGACTGAGCGTTTCTGGCCGATGCGAAATGCCCGGTCTGTGGCCTGGTTTTCAACCGCGGGATTCCACCAGCGGTCAAAGTGGAAGACGTGATTCGCCCTCGTCAGATTCACGCCCACGCCGCCGGCCCTCAAACTGAGAACGAAAATCGGCGCCCCGTTACTGTCCTCCTGGAATGAGCGCACCATCTGCTCCCGTCTCGACGCCGGCGTCCCACCGTGCAGGAATAATGCTTCCCGTCCGAGATTCTCCATCAGATGCTGCCGCAAAAGGTGGCCCATCTCGACAAACTGGGTGAAGACCAGTGCCCGGTCCCCAACCGCCAGCGCCTCCTCCAGCATCTCGGTCAGACGGCTCAGTTTGCCGCTCCGCTCCTCCAGGGGGCCCTTTTCCCCCAAAAAATGGGCCGGATGGTTGGTCACCTGCTTCAACTTGAGCAATAGACCCAGCACAAGGCCCCTGCGCTGCACGCCCTCGCTCCTCTCCACGCGAGCCATCGTCTCCTCAATGACGTCCGTGTAAAGCGTCTCCTGCTCCTTGGTAAGAGAGCAGTACACCACCATTTCGTTCTTTTCAGGCAGATCGGAAATGATCGTTGGATCGGTCTTGAGTCGCCGCAAGAGAAATGGCTGTACCATCCGCCGCAGATCGGCTGCCGCAAACTCGTCGTTGTATCGCTCAACCGGGAGTACAAACTGCTGCCGAAAGTGCTCGCGCTTCCCAAGGTAGCCCGGATTGAGGAACTCCATGATGCTCCACAACTCAAGCAGCCGGTTCTCCACGGGCGTACCTGTTAGCGCTACGCGGAAAGGAGGCGTACTCCCCCTTTCAATCTGGGTACGCGAATTGCCCGTCAGTCGGCGGATCGCCTGCGTCTGTTTGGCCGACGGATTCTTGATGTTCTGTGCCTCGTCCAGGATCAGATCGCTCCACTCCTGCCTCTCCAGCATGTCGATATCCCGCCGCGCAATCCCAAAACTTGTGATTACCATGTCATGCTGGGTCAGCGCGGACCGAAACGCCTCGCCATTCAGTCTGCCGCTGCCGTGGTGAAGCAGCAGACGCAGACCCGGCGCAAATTTCTCAATCTCGTGTCGCCAGTTGGCAACCACGCTCGTAGGGCAGATAAGTAGGGCCGGCCGGTTCTGGCTCTCAGCCTGACCGTTGCGGGATTCACCCTGTCCCTCGGCCAGAAGTCGGGAGTGGAGCAGGAGAGCGATCGCCTGAATCGTTTTCCCCAACCCCATGTCATCGGCCAGACAGGCGCCCAGCCCTAGGCGGCGCAAGAACGAAAGCCAGCCTACGCCCCGGCGCTGGTAGGGCCTCAGTCTGCCCACAAATCCTTCAGGCTCCTTAACGTCTTCGACCGGGTCTATCCCCCGCAGCCGTTCCAATGCCGCGCCGAGCCAGCCGTCTGCCACAACCGCCTCCAGGGGCAGCTCATGCCCCGAAACGCCTTCGACCATCTCCCAGTCACCGGACTGATCGGGGGCCATTACCAGGTTCTGCGGCGGTGCCCCTTCTCGGCCTGCTGACAGCCCGTTCGAGCTGTGAGTTTCAAAAGGCGCCGCCGACCAGGGCTCCAGTTCAGCCTCCTGTTCGGTCCGGGAATAAGCCTGCGCCAGTCCTACGGCCTGCAACAGAGGAATACTTCCGGCCGAGTCGTTCCGGTCCATGAACTGCCGCGCCGCCTGCACCTGCGCTGGATCCAGCTCCAGCCACTCATCTCCCAGCCGAACAAGCGGCGACCCCAACTCCGCGAGACGTTCAAACTCTTCTCGGCTCAGAGTCTGTTCTCCAAGCGTCAGTTCCCAACGGTACTGAATCAGGCCTCGCAAGTCCAATGAAGCTCCGCCGCCCGTGGCGTCACCCTGACCTCGTTCCCGGCCCTGGCCTCTCCTGTCCCGCGCCGCATCCCCTTCCAGACCGAAGCGCTCACGGCCGCCCAGTCGCAGTCGTAATCCAAGACGGGAACGACTGCGGGCCGCCCACCAGTCCGGCACGATCACTCCGAAGCCACTGCTCTGGAGTAAAGGGCCGATCTCCTTCAGAAACAGGTAACTCTCTTCCAGAGAAAGTGACGCCCGTTCAGGTCGCGGCGCCCTCAAACTTTCACGAATAGGCGAAAACAGCCGGCTGGCCACGCCCAGACCGGTTAGGAGTCGCTCTTGTGGCTGATCAAAACGGCGACCTTCTATGCGGATACTCTGAACATTCTGGTTCCATATCCTATGCGCAGGTATCAGTAAATTCGGGTCGTCCTTGTCTTGCAAATAATACTCAAGGTGCCAGTTGTTCAGCGCGATGGGCGCGGGAGCGGCATCGGCATCGGCATCGGTGGTAGCTGACTCGGGATGCCTGGGCTCCTTGTCTTCCTCCTGCAGCTCAAGCGCAAAGGCAACTTGAAAATTGGAATCCGCCACCGAGGAGTGGAGTTGCTCCATCCACTCAATCCATCGCTTGTATAGCTGGTGCGCGGGCTGGGGAGGTAGATGAAGCAGAGGCTCCTCTCCCGAAAGACCCTCCAGCCACATGGATCCCGACGACGGGAGAGCGAACCCTTTACCACCATTATTGCTGCCGGTAACGTCGCGAAATCGGTCCTCCCCGTTTGCCTTCGTAGCCTCGGGTGCCCATTCGCGAATCGCCCTGTTGATCAAAACGGTGATGAAATGCTCGAGAACTGCACCGGCAGCCGGTGCATCGTCCAGCGCTTCCAGCTCGTACGCCCTGCAAATGGGCGGCATCAATGCCACCAGATACTCAAGTCGTTCCCGCAAGCTGCCTTCAAGCAGAAACGGTTGCCAGGCGGCCCAGAATCGACCGCTGCTATCCGGTTTCAGACCAGGCAGAAAGTGTTGCCCCGCAAGCAGCTCTAGCACAAACTTGGCCGCGTGGCTCCAGAACAATAGGTCATTGCCCAGACGTGCATGGCGAAACAGCGCAGTCGAGGAAGGGAGCTCAATGAGCCTCTGATTTGTGAAACGGCTTAGGAAAGCCAGCGTGTGGAATGGATCAAGAGTCAGTCCTGTAACCTGCCACGGTTGCAGTCTGTACGGTTCCGTTTCGCCGGAAAGCGCATTCACGCCCCGTTGAAACGATCCCAGGTGCGTCTGAGGGCGGCCGCTCTGGCTGGGCAGCCATACCCTGGCGGTGGCGGGACTTCCCATCAGGCTGGTTAGTTCGCTGGCTGTCGCCAGCTGACGCAAGATCTGTCGAAGGGTCCCCACCGGCATCTGTGCCGGATGGGATGGGATCTTTCCATTGCTTCGCGAACCCCGGGGACGCCTCTTGGCTGAGGGTTCATCTTGGCTGGAAGGCTTGTTCGCCTCGGAACCGTCTGCGCGCTCACCTTCTCCGGAAGCACCGTTCTCGCCGGGTTCGCGCTCCTCCCAAACGCTTGGAGATTCATGGTTCTCTCCCCAAAGGAAGAGTCGCGGTCCGTCTTCGGTAGCTGGCAATCTGGATGAATCTTGCCCGCCGGGCGCTCCAGCATCTGGTGGGACGTTTTGTGTTTCCGTTCCCGGCGTTCTGTCATGACCACCTTGTTCCACCGGCGACTGGCCGTCTCGCTGCCCCTGCGCACGCGCAATAGGGCTGAGGCCGAAGGCATCCTGCCCTTGTCCGTCTACTGATTGTTTGCCTGAAGTGAGCCATGCAGCATGAAAGGTAAAAGGCATAACCTACATTGTACCCTGAATCCCCTTTTTCAGTCCAAATCCAACGATGAATCCTGTTCAGCACAATCTGTTACAACAACCGCCTGAGCCCCCTGCTGTCCGGGCCGCCCTTCAAGCGAGCCCTTCTTCACCACCCTTCAATTAGACGTACACGGGCCCCCGGGCGAACCTCCATTTGGAAACCCGTTTAACACCTGGACAATCGAAACCGTTAACCAAAAGACATTGACCCTGAATGCCTCATCGCAATACGAAAAAGCACGTCAGAACAAACCAATGACCTGCCCCGTCTCCAAATCAATATCCACACTCTGGGCCGCCGGGCTGCTGCCAAGACCCGGCATAGTCCTCATTTCTCCCAGAAGGGGGTAGACGAATCCTGCGCCAACACTGGCTCGTACCTCCCGAACTGGCACTGTGAACCCCGTCGGCGCACCCTTTAGCTTTGGATCGTGGCTCAAACTCAAATGCGTCTTCGCCATGCAGATGGGAAGATTACCGAACCCGCTCTGCTCGTACTGGCGTATCTGCCGGCTGGCCAGCGCCGTGTACTCGATTCCGTCCGCACCGTAAATCGTGGTCGCGATCTTCTCCATCTTTGCCTTCAACGGCATGTCCAACTCATACAGAAACTGAAATTCGCTCGGCTCTTCGGCCGCTTCCACAACCGCCCGCGCCAGCTCAGTAGCGCCGCTGCCCCCCTCCGCCCAATGCGTGGAGACCGCCCATCGCGCCCCTTCCTCCTCGGCCACCCGTCCAATCACATCGATTTCACTCTGGAAGTCGCTCGCAAAACAGTTCACGCAGACCACCGGGCTTACCCCGTGCGCCCGCACGTTCTGGATCTGCTTGCGAAGATTCTCCGCACCTTCGGCCACGTCGTCAGGACCCTCTGCCAGCATCTCTTCCGGCAATGGCCGGCCCGGTACAACCCGGTACCGCCCCGTATGCGACTTGAGCGCACGCACCGTCGCCACCAGTACGGCCGCATCCGGCCGCAGCCCGCTGTACCTGCACTTGATGTTGAAAAACTTCTCCGCCCCGATATCCGCGCCGAAGCCGGCCTCTGTAATCAGATATTCGCTCGTCTTGATGCCGATCAGGTCTGCCAATACCGAGCTGTTCCCGTGAGCGATATTTGCAAACGGTCCTGCATGGACCAGCGCCGGCGTGTTCTCCAGCGTCTGGAAGATATTCGGCTTGATCGCCTCCTTCATCAGCACCGTCATCGAACCCGCGGCCTGCAGCTGCTCGGCCGTAACAGGCTGGCGATTCCGGTCCCTGCCCACCGTCACCCGCCCAAAGCGCGCCCGCATATCTTCCAGCCCCGTCGTCAACGCCAGGATCGCCATCACCTCCGACGCCGCCGTGATGTCAAAGCCCGTCTGCCGCTGCGGCCCGTCCGACTTTACACCCAGCCCGCTGATGATATTGCGCAGCCCCCTGTCATTGACGTCCAGCACACGCCGCCACATAATGCTGTAGGGGTCGATCTCCAGCCCGTTTCCCTGGTAGATGTGCGCATCAATCATCGCCGCCAGCAGATTGTTGGCCGCCGTCACCGCGTGCATGTCCCCTGTCATGTGCAGGTTGAACTGCTCCATCGGTACCACCTGGCTGTAACCGCCGCCGGCCGCGCCGCCCTTGATCCCAAATGTCGGCCCCTGGCTGGGCTGCCGGATCGCGACCGTCGCCGTCTTGCCGATATGGTGCATACCCTGGCCCAGCCCAACCGTAGTCGTCGACTTGCCCTCGCCCAACGGAGTCGGCGTGATCGCAGTGACCAGCACGTAGCGGGCGTTTGGACGGTCAGCCAGTCCCTCCACGGCCTCCAGTCGCACCTTCGCCATGTGGTCGCCGTACAGTTCTATGTCCGATCTGCCCAACCCCATCTTCTCCGCAACCTCCCAGACGGGCAGCAGCTCAGCCGCCTGGGCAATGTCGAGGTCACTTGGCACCGTACTTCTGCTCATCATAAAGCTCCTATGGTCCTCGAATTCTTCACGTCGATCACAATTGGCCGGAAACCGGCTCGCGCACCCTGTGGCACTGCTTCTCATCGGGTCTCGAGGTTATTGAACAACCGCCGCGTCGCCGTCGCAATCTCGCTCACAGCGTCGTTGAATGCCCCCTCATTTGCCTTCGACGGCTTTCGATATCCGCTCACCTTCCGGACAAACTGCAGGGCCGCTTCTTCCAGCTCCTGCTCTGTCGGCGGTCGCTCCGGCTGGCGCAGCTTCCTGATATTTCGACACATTTCCCACCCTCCGTCCGCAAGCCTGAGTCCACCGGCCAGCGGCTAAAATAGAGACCCAGTACCCCCCGGATTCGCGCTGCCTGCGAGCACTAGGACTGCCCAAATCCCATCGAGACTATTCGTTCCGGCCGCAGTGTGACTATCACACCTACTGTGTCCTTGACCGTCTCGTAATAGTGCGCGGCCTCCGCTTCGTCGGCGTAGTAATGCCGTACAATCCGCCACCGCAGATCTCGCTGCCGCTCACCCGGTTCGATCAACTCCGCCTTCCCACACAGCGCAACATACCGGGCGTCGCCGCGCCCTCCGTCAACGCAGATGGTAACCGTAGGGTCCCGTCGCAGATTCTTGACCTTCACCGTCCTCGTCTGTGCACTGACGTAAATGACGCCGTCCTCATAAATGTACCAGACTGGCGTCAATTGAGGCGCCCCATGCCGTCCATTTGTTGCCAGAATCGCATGACGGTCTGCCTGCAGGAACTCCAGAATACGTGCATCCATGATAGCATTCTCTCGAAACTGTGCCGGGGAAAATCCAACGACCGCCCCCGCCTGTGGACAAATGTCTACCGGAAAACCATACCGGCATTGAACGCGCTAACCGAAGATCATAGCAGAAACAGGACCCGATGTCGAGACCGCGTTTGAGAATTCTCAACACTTAGTATAGGGTAGCCCCTTAAGAGGCCCATCAGCCGGACACCTGAACGCCCTTCCCAAAAGGCCGGGCCTGGGGTGATCACCATACGCTCTAAAGCAGCACGACTGCTGATCGGCGCCGCCAACCACACCAGGTCCTTCCAACTTTCAGGAGCAAACCATGCCTGTAATGACACAATCGCAAATCGACGACCTGTTGCACAGCAACACCATCTGCCGCCTTGCCTGCGTCGACTACGAAGGCGCGCCCTACGTCGTGCCCTGCTGGTTCACATACGCCGACGGAGGCTTCTACGTCGTGCCCCGCGCCCGCTCAGCCTGGGCCGGCTATCTGAAAAACGACGGACGCGTCTTTCTCTGTATAGACGCCGCGGACGGGCGCCGTGTTCTCGTCAAGGGGACCGCCACTGTCGTGGAAGAGCCAAACATTGGCGGCAAATGGGTTGAAATCGGCCAGGAGATGGCCGAACGCTACGGAGGCGCAGACGGCCTCAAATATCTCGAAGCAACCATGCAGGAACCGCGATGGCTCTTCTTCATCGAAGCCGGCGAAATGCTCTCATCCAGCGGAGGCTGGGCGCAAAAATACAAGCACTACGACTGGTGAGAAAAAACACCGAACTGAACTCTTTCTGTTCTGTATGGACCCGGCGCCTCGTCTCTGAGGATATACAAGCATTGGAACAGCGATCTGCGCGAGTAAAGTACACATCCGCGAAGGGCCGCGCAGCAACACAACGAAAATCCGTCACGCTCTTGGTGTTCTTCGCGTCCCCTTCGCGTGACTTCGCGGATCAACTGGTCTTGTCTGTCCCAACACTCATCTGAGATACACGCTATCGAACCAACCCGCCTTAACCTATCGCGGACTTACTATCGGCCTTCCAAAAACTTCAAAGAAACCTTCTCCCATCCCCCTTTCCACTCACTCATACCGCAACGCCTCCGCCGGATAAATCCGCGACGCCTGCCACGCCGGCAATATCGTCGTCAGCAACGAGAAGAACCAGGCCGCCGCCAGCATCCCACCTATCGTCAGCCACGGCGTCGGAAAACTCAGTTCCGTCGCCAGGTCATAAGCCTGGCCGATCGTCATGTCGCCCAAAATCAGACCCGTAACTCCACCCAAAAGTATCCCCGTGAGCGCAATAAAGTTGGCCTCCAGCACGAACAACAGCGCCACCGTGCCCGAAGGATAACCAATCGCACGCAGAACGCCGATCTGCTGCCTTCTTTCAACGACCGTACGGCTGCTGATCACGCCCAGACCCGCGATACCGACCACCAGCCCCAAAGCCAGGAATCCCTGGAAAAGTCCCAGTATCCCCCGCAAAATCGCCTGTCCGGCTGCAAACAACTCGGAGAGAGGCGCCGCGTTCAACCCGCTGCTCAACATCGACTTCTCCAATGCTTGCGCAGTTTCGCTAACGCTCGCCCCTTCCACCACTTTCGCATAGAAAACGTCAGGCTCCACCGCTTCACCGTTCAGAATATCCAGCACTCGCCGGTTCATCTGAAAACTGGCCTCAGCCAGCGTATCGTCTTCTGCCAGTACACCGATTATCTGGACGCTATGCCTTATCTCTTCCCCGCCTTCTACGCCAACCGGACTGCTGGTCGAGACCTCCGCCTGAACGCCGCCAATCTCAAACGCCGCTCCCGATATCAGCCTGTCGGGCCGGTTGCTCAGCTCGACCGTCACGTGGGGAAGCGTTCCGCCCTCCTCCAGATAGAACCCCTGCAACTCGATTCCTCTGTCCCACGGCGGGCCGCCGGAACGGCCGCCTCTGCCAAATCTGTCCCCGCTCCCTTCAGCATCCTCCGGAGGAGGCTCCTCGACCCACCGCGTAGTCACCACCGCAACGTCATCCCGCTCCGCCAGCGCCTGCCAGACCGCCTCGTCGCTCCCATAACCCTCCGCACGCATCTGGAATCCGTAATGCTGCGCGGCCTGTTTCGCATAGCCCTCGTCTATCCCGGCCATGAAGACAGTCGAACTTCTGTCTATTCCATGCTCGACCGGCTCAATCTGCTGCGCTGTAACGCCCATACGCGCCACCGTTCCCAGCACCGCCAGCTGTTCCCTGGGAAAGTCAGCTCGCCTCTCCGCCTCCTCGTGAATGTCCGTGACCGGGTCAAACAGACTCAGCAGGCTCGGCGACATGACGATGTCAAATCCGGCCGTGCGCTCTTCGTTCGGCTCGGTCACCACCTCGGTCGCCCGAATCACCACGCTCATCACCGTCACCGTCGTGATCACCATCGCAAACAGCAGGATCGCCGTCCCAGTCCGAAACCGATTGCTCAGCGGATACGCCACAGCCGTCTTCAACACCGGCGTCAGCGGCCCGATTCCTCCCACCAACCGCACAAACAGGCCGGCAAGGCTGTCAGCATTGAACATCACCACCATGATCGCGCCGATAATGATAAACGGGCCGCTCAGCGCAAACGATAGCAGCGTGAAACCCGGGTTCTGATTGAACCAGGGCAGGTCCGTGTCGAGCACACTGCTCCACGGCACGCCCCAAAGGGCAAGGAAACCAACTCCGATGAAAGTATACGCCACGCGGAGTCTGAGCCCGGACTGTCCCGACGTCCATCGGCGGCCCAACCACGCCCCGCCCCAGCCTACCCCAACCAGCAGCAATGTCGCGCCAATAAAAGCAACCGTCTGCCCCTGCTCCCGGCCCAGCCATATCAGATACCCGCCGGCCCCGAGCAGGAAAACAATCGCCAACCCGCGAAGCGCTTTGCCTATTGCCCCCTGCCTCTTTCCGTTCGACGTATCCGGCAAATTCCTGATCGCCGTGATGATGTTGAGACGGCTCACGTTCCACGAAGCAACTGTAACCACCACGAACGTCAGGATGACGCCCAGACAGTAGGCAATGACCAGAGATGTAGGCGCCGCGTGCCAGTAGAAGCGAATCGGCGCCGCCGCTCCCTCGACACGCTGAGCAATGCTGTTAATGAGACCGCTCATGACGCCAATCATGCTGTACGAGACAAGCAATCCCAGGCCGAGCCCTACCAACGCCGCCGCCAGGTCGTATACCAGCCCTTCCGTGACAAACATCTGTACCAGGTGGCCCCGCCGCATCCCTACCGCTCGCGCAATGCCCAGTTCGCTGCGCCGTTCCGCCGCTAGCATCACGAAGATCAGGAAGATCAACAGCACGCCCGCAAAAATCGACAGAATCCCGAAGCTCGAAAAAACCGTCCCCAATGCGATGCCGCCGATTTCCGCTACATCGGTGACGAACTGCTTGCTCAGCGGCGCCAGCACCTCGAAATCCCGCAGATCGGCCATGCCCGCTTCGAGTGCCCGCCTTTCGTCCTCACCTAACGGCAGTTCTCTCAGCCAGTCTTGGATTGCTCCGCTGCTCAACGCGCCGCGCAACGCAATCGGAATCTCGCCCTCCGCCGGACCGGCGACATAATCAACCAGCACCTCAAGGTCGGACTCGAAGCTCGTCGCCTGCGTCCACATCCCCGCGATCTGCATGATGAAATCCGGTACGTCGTCCTCGAACAGCGGATTGACCGGCGCTGCAGACTCTCTTTGTATGACCTCGGCAATTTCAGGCCTGCGCAGCACCGCCAATAGCCCGGCCAGACGCTCCTCGTTGAGCGACAGCGCCCGCAGCTGGTCGCTCACCTCAGCCGTGTGCATCATTCCGCTCTCTTCATCGCCGGCGTTCGAGATCAATATGTTGTTGACCTTGTCCGGCATGAAGAGCAGCTTCTGCGCCTCATCCGTGTGCATTATTACCACCGGCAGGACCGCCCCCAATGGTCCGGCCTCCGCTACAACCGCACGTACCCGATAGGGAGCCGGAATCGGCCCGATGAAGACCTCCAGCAGGTCGCCCGCGCGTGCATCGAGCTGTAGAGCCCCAAGCTCGTTCAGGTACACCTCCCCCTGGCGCAACTGCAGCCCAAACTGGCCCAGCGTCTCGTCCACATCCTGCCCCAGTGTGTTCAGGTTGATCGAGCTGAGCGCCTCTGTCGCCGCCGCGATCAGTTCCTGCTGGTTCGGTACGTCAAGGCCCAACATCGGCAGTGTCGGAACTGTAATCGGCGCATCCGGATCCAGATTGAACTCCGCCAGATCCTCATCGCTGATCCCCAGACCCTCCAGGCTGATCACGTCAGAATCAATCTCGTCGAGTATCTCGCTGGGGAACCCAAGGTTTCTCAGGATCTCTGTCGGAAGCGCCAACTGCCGCAGCGTGAAACTGGGCCCTTCCTCCTGCAACAACACAGCCCCTGCCGCACCAAGCGCCAGCACAGTCCCGACCAGACTGGTCTCCTCCAGCCCGATCGCCGTTCCGACAACCTCCGCGGCCTCTCCCGACTGCTCCCACAGCACGACAAGATCGACAAAGACCTCCCCAATTCCGTCGCGCAGGTCAGCCGTACTTACCGGTTCACCGTCAATGTCATGCAACCCGAACCCGGTATCGTAGCCCTCATCCACGGCAAACAGGAAGCCCAGCGGCTCCCCCTGCCCGGTACTGACGTTGCGAATGATAGTTGGAAAGAGAATCGAACCGGCTACCCCGTCAATTAGGGGATATTCTGCCGCCTGTTCCTGCAACTGCCTCTGTCTCTCCTCCGTGATGCCCGGCAACCCCTCATCTAGAACCGCGATCAAGGCGTTGATGTCGCCGCCGGTCAGTGCATTGAGTAGCGCCGCGCTTTCCGGACTGCCGGCTGCATCGGGGTCGATTGTGCCGCCGTCTGCCAGTTGCGTCAGGTCCATCAGAAACGGCGGCGAAACAACCTGGTCGATATGCCCGTAGGCGTCAATGGTCTGACGCCGGACCGTCTTGTCCAGCGTGTCGCCCAGACTCAGCGCCGACACAATGATCATCGTACTCAGCGTGAGTCCGATAACAATGAGCGTTGACTGCGCCGGGCGCCGCGGAATGTTGCGAACGCCCAGCTTGCCGATAATCGGGTTGCGCAACGAAATGAGCGCCGCGCCCGCCAGAATCAACCCGAGAGCAACCGCCAGGTAGAGTGCGACCGAGCCGAAGATGCTACTCATTTGCCACGATCTCCCCGTCCTCCATCTGCACGATGCGCCCGCACAGGCCTGCCACCTGCGGGTCATGCGTGACGATGACAAAGGTCCGCCCCTGCTCCCGGTTCAATCGCTGCATCAGCCCCAGCACCTCTGTCGAACTTCCCACGTCCAGATTCCCGGTCGGCTCATCCGCCCAGACCAGGGCCGGGTTATTCACCAGCGCCCGCGCAACCGTTACCCGCTGGATCTGTCCTCCTGAAAGCTGCATCGGCCGGTGAGAAGCCCGGTCGGCCAACCCAACGCTCTCCAGACTCGCCAGCGCCCGCCGCCGCGCCTCCGCCGGTCGCACACCGCTGACCAGCAGCGGCATCTCCACATTCTCGACCGCCGATATCACCGGCAACAGGTTGAAGGATTGAAACACAAACCCCATTCGCCTGGCGCGGTAATCAGTGCGCTTGCGGTCATTCATGTCGGCCAGCGAAGTACCCTCGATCGTCACTTCGCCTTCATCGAAGCTGTCCAGCCCTGAAAGGGTATTCAGCAAAGTCGTCTTGCCGCATCCGGACGGCCCCATGATCGCCACCATCTCGCCTGTCCCGATCGTCAGGTCCACACCCCGCAGCGCATGCACCTCGATCTCGCCGCTGCGAAATGTCTTGTGAATATTCTCAGCCACTACAATCGGAGCCGTCGCCTCCTCCTCTTCCCTGACCTCCCACTCGTTACCCTCCGCCGGCTGATTCCACGTGGCCGGCGCTCCTCGTACGGTAGTCTGACTCATGTTTTTCAATCTCGTTTCCAAAGGTTAGGGCGCTCATCGCGCCGCAAGTGTCCCGAATCTGAGCAACGGGCATGTTATACTTACATGTACGCTGCCGCCGCCAAACCGTTTCCCTGCCCCACTTCAATCAACTGCCAACCACCTTCGCCTCGACCAGGAACTGCAGAAGATGAAGCTTCTCAACGATGCGCAGATGCAGGACTTCATAACTAATGGCTATGTGACAGTAAAGGCCGCGTTTACGCCGGCCTTTCATGAAACCGTGCGCACCCAGGCCGAAGAAATCTTCTCCACCCAGGGAAATCCCGGCAACCACATCCTCCCCGCAATCCCCCAGTTGGCCGACCTCTTCTCCCATCCTGCCGTCACCGGCGCCTTGACCAGCATCCTCGGCCCCGGCTACGCCATGCACGCCCACCGCCACTGCCACCTGACTCCTCCCCGGCAGTCAGCCCAGCGCCACCACCAGGACAGCTACGAAGACGACCAGAACGTCCGCCACCACCGCACCCGCTGTGCCATGGCCTTCTACTACCCCCAGGACGTGACCCTCGAAATGGGCCCCACATCGGTCCTGCCCGCCTCACAATACTATACGAGCCGCGACCAGGCCGAAAAACGGCAAGAGGTTCGACTCTGCGGCGAGGCAGGCACCGTAACAATCGTCCACTACGACCTCTGGCACCGCGCTACAACCAACCGCAGCCACCGCAACCGCTTCATGATGAAATTTCTGTTTTGCCGAATGCAGGAACCGACCGCTCCCAGTTGGAACTGTTCCGACCGTTCATGGAGCCAATCGGGCGCCGGTGAGGAACTACCCCTACTCTGGCGCAGCGTATGGAATTGGCACGCGGGGAACGAAGTCTCACATCGCCGAGAGGATGCCTCCAACCCTGGCCCTCGGGCCCCAGGATCGGAGAATGGGTCAAACGTAACTGGACCGACCCTGTCCGAAGCCGTTCGGTTGGAGAATGCCTACCGGCTGGCCCGCCGCGGAGAGGAGGGGGCGGCACAACTCGCCAAAAGGTTGGCACAAGAAGCCGTAGAGTTGCTCGATCACAATCAGGCCGCCCAGCACACCAACCCCAGCCAGCTCCGCTCCAATTTCGGACTAAGCGCACAGGGAGCCGCCGCGGTCCCCTTCCTGCTCGAGTCACTGGAATCCGCAGACTGGCCGCTGCGCGCTGCCGCCGCCGACGTCCTCGGCGACATCGGCCTGCCCGCCTCCCACGCAGTCCCCCATCTCCTCGACCGTCTTGACGACGATTCCGATTGGGTGCGCCGCAACGCCACCGAAGCCCTCGGCAACATCGCCTCCCCCGAGGCGGTCCCTCGCCTCGCCCGCCTGCTTACCCAGGACACCTGCCACTTCGTCCGCCACAACGCCGCCCTCTCCCTCGCCAAAATCGGCCCCCACGCCGCCGCCTCATCCTCTCCTCTGAAACGAGCCCAAAACGACACAAACCTCTACGTGCGCGAAAATGCGCGCCTCGCCCTGGCGCGCATTCGTACCGACTAATATCCTTGACTTTCCCCTCCAACCAACCACCCCCCGTAGGTGCCCCCCTTGTGGGTGCCCTCGACCGCGCCACGATACACGCTCAAGCTACCTGATCCCCCGACCAGCCCCCTGATCAGGCGTCGCCGTCGGCGTCGGCGTGACCGTAGGAACTGCACAATCAGCCAGTCCAGTCTCGTCTAGGTCGTTAGAGCTAACCCTGCGCAGCGGAACCGGAATACAACCACGCAACTGATTTCCCGAAAGGTACAGTCCAACCAGGTTGGACAACCTGCCCAGCGATTCAGGTATTGACCCCGTCAAGCTGTTGTTGCGCAAGTACAAGACCCTGAGGCCGGTGAGAGCGCCAAGCTCTGGAATCGATCCCGTCAGGCGATTGTTGTGCATACGTATCCTTGTCAGTTTGGTGAGAGCGCTAAGGTCCGGAATCTCCCCACTTAAGTCGTTGAACGAAAGATTCAACACTCGCAGCTCAGTAAGGTCGCCCAACTCCG
>JAPPKT010000341.1 GCA_028819675.1 Caldilineaceae bacterium
GTTGCTGACGTAGAAGCTGCCGTGGACCGAGACTTCTATGGTTCGGTGCCAGGTGTCGTAACTTTCGGTCGGAAAGGGGTGCTGGGCGAACCAGTCGGCTGAGTTGACAAGTATGTCGAGGCGGCCGAACCGGGAACGCACATCGTGGGCCATCTGCTGCACTGCCTGGAGATCGGCGATATCACAATGTACCGTCATTGCGGTGACGCCGAGAGCCTCTGCCGCGTCGGCGGTCTCGGCGGCGGCAGCGGCGGAGCTGTTGTAGAGAATGATGACGTCGGCGCCGGCGCGTGCGAGTTCAAGTGCAGTAGTTTTGCCGACGCGGTGGGCGGCGCCTGTGACCAGTGCCACGCTGCCACGAATGTTCATCAGGACTCTAATGCCCCCGGACTGCGATTGGCGGACGAGACGGCGAATTCGGAGGTCGGCCTGGCGGTAGCAGTGGTGTCAGCCTGTTGCGTGCTGTTCCCTGACCGACAGGCTCGGGGCCAATCAAAAAGCGACGGAATTCAGGTTCTTCCGCCGCCCGTTTGTGATTGAGTATTGTGTTGTCATTCTACTCGCGCATTGTATTCAAAGTGCGCTGAATGATTTCGGCCTGTTCAGAGCGGGCGCGGTGTTGACGACGTCTCCGGCGCCGCGACGATTTTGGCAGGGCTACTTCCTCGCCGCCGGCTTCCATGGCGCGCTTGAAGGCCAACTCCATGGGCGAAAGAACCTCAACGTTCTCAAACTTGTCAACGACCTGGTCTTCGGCGCCATCTCCCAATGCGGCTTCCGCACCGGCGGATTCTGCGCCTTCCTCTTCCGGCTCTTCACGCAACCCTTTGATGCTTACATCGATGTGACGGCGTCGCCGGTTGAGAGTGATAATACGAACTTCCAGCCTTTCATCGATTTCGACGACATCTTCGGGTTTTTCGACGTAGTTGTTCCCCATTTCACGCACGTGGAGCAGTGCGTCGGTGCCGACCCCGATATCGATGAAGGCACCGTATGGAACCATTCTGGTAACAACGCCTTCGACCACCTCGCCCTCTTGCAGGTCACGAATCGTCCTGGTGTCAGGCGAAATCATGGTCAAGCTAATGCGGTTTCGTTCACGGTTCAGACGTTTGATCCATACGGTAACGTTCTGACCTTCCTCCACAATGTCTTTGACGTTGGTGACACGGCCAACCGTCAGTTCGGAGATATGAACCAAACCATCACGGCCGGCGCCGATGTCGACAAAGGCGCCAAAGTCGGTAACTTGCTTGACTTTGCCGGTTATTTCCTGGCCGACGCTCAGGCGGATGACTGTTTTGGCGGAGTCGTCCTCGATCGCCTGTGCGGTTTCTGTCTGGGTCTCGTCGATACGGGTTTCTTCGGTCATCTTCCGCTCCTCATTGACAACGGTGCTGTCCCTGCGCAACACCGTTACGCAGTATAGCTTTTTTTGACCCTCCGGACAAAAGCAGGAAGGCCCGAAATTCCTTTTGGATTTGCTTCAAACATTGAAGCGAATGGTCAGAATGTCACCGTCCTGCACCTGGTAATCCTTCCCTTCCAGGCGAAGAAGACCGTGGTTGCGAGCCGAGGCCATGCTCCCGGAATCCTTCAGGCTTTCGAAGTGAACTGTTTCGGCACGGATGAAGCCCTGCTGCATGTCAGTATGAACGACGCCGGCGGCTTCGGGCGCCTTGGATCCGGCGCTGACAGCCCAGGCGCGCACCTCGTTGTCGCCAATCGTAAAAAAGGTGATCAGTCCCAGAAGCTGGTAGCAGCGGCGAATCGCCCGGTTCAAGCCCTGTTCGGCGATGCCGAACTCAACCAGGAATTCGGCGGCTTCCTCGGGCGTCATCTGGGCGATTTCGGCCTCCAGTCGTCCTCGCAGAAAGAAGGTCTCGTCGTTGAGGAGATGGGAATACATTTCCTCTTCATCGTCATCGTCTGCGTTGACGACGCGCAGAAGCGGTTTCAGACTAAGAAAGCCGAAACCGCCAAGCAGCTTCCTTTCGTCAGCAGAGAGGGCCGCTTCTCTCAAGGGGGTACTTTCCTCCAGCAGGGGGTAGAGCCGCAGGAGCAGGGCTTCTTCGTTCGCCAATCGCTGGCGCTCTTCAACAGGACCTCGTGACCGCTGGGCAGAGATGCGTTCCAGACGCCCCTCGATCATGACCATGTCGTTGAGAAGGAACTCCGTTTCGAGCTCCACCAAGTCCGCGGCCGGATCGACGCGGTCGTTGGGGTGAGGCACATTGGGGTCGTGGAAGGCCCGCCCGACGAGGAGCAGCGCGTCATTGGCGGCGATTGCGTTCAGCAGGGGGCCACGAATCTGGCCCGCCTGGCCCACGGTGCTGGTGAGTCCGGCGATGTCGTTGTAGGTCACCTGGGCGTAGACAGCCTTGCGAGGGGCGAACATTTTCGCCAGGAAGCCAAGGCGCGAGTCCGGCACATCGACAACGGCGGTGTGGACCTCCAGTTGTCCGCTGGAGTAGGCTGTGGCGGCTGTAGCACTGCGTGTGAGTGCGTTAAATATGGTGGTTTTGCCGCTGTTTGGCGCACCGACGATTCCGATTCTCATTTGACTTTAGCCATTGTCAGAGCTTCTCTGATTCATTCGCAGTTGAGGCCCGGGGACCGGCAAGCGCGTGGGCGTTGGTGGAGTCAGGGGCTGTAGCTTCCGTGGCCTGCAGATAGTACTTTCGGTTCTATTTGAAGAGTTCTCTGAAAGCGTTGCACGTTCAAGGCGCGTTGTCATCTGCCAGAATTTTAGGACGGCGAATGCAGGGGGTATGACGGGCAATACACGGCGCGCAAGAGGCTTATCAGGAAAACGTAAATGTTCGTCCAGCGAAGAGAGTCGCGTTCCTCTCACTGCCCTCAGTGGGATGGGGCCTTTGCTGTGGTCCTCACGGTAACGGTGCCATATTACCGTAAATTCAGTTTCGATGCACGGAGTCAACGCGCGCAAAACTGCGCTTGTGGCCAAAAAAGGGTACGGTGTACAATGAGAATTCGACTGTCTCCAGAAGGCGCCGCGGGAACAACCTCCATGGGCCGCCCCGGGAGTCCGACAGGCCACCTCAGGTCGCTCAGAGCGGCCAGGGTCCTCGCCGAAACACAGAGCAACTATGGCAAGCAAAGCATCTAAGGTACAAACACGCGTTCATTCTGCACAGCTAATGGATCACCGCAATCCGCGGGCCGCTCACCTGGCAGCAATTGAACCGGCTTGGGGAGACGAACGCGCAGCCCGGGGAAGCCTGTATATTCTCATTGAGCTCATTGGCAGCAGTCCGGTCGGCATTCACGCGATTCGCGAGATGCAGGCGACGGTTGAGCTCACTTACTATTCAGCGGGCGGCCCTGTCAGCCAGGTGCTGAAGCAAGCGATCGCCGACGCCCACGAGATATTGTGCAACATGAACCGGAATAGCCCGGACATAGGCTTGCAGGCCGGAATTATCTGCGCGGCCGTGGTCCAAGGCCACCTGGTAATTGCATCTGCTGGGCCGACAGTTGCGTTCGTCGCCACGAGTCAGAGACTGGACCAGTTCCCGTTGGATGAAGAACGTTATGCGGGCGCGATCGGCGGAGAGACTGAGCCGAATGTACATACATACAGGCACGTTCTGGATAGCGGGGATGCTCTATTTCTTGGAGAAAGCGAGTGGACTCTGCAGTCTGACGTCAGAACGATTGGGGGCGCCGTCGTCAGCACTACTGTGGACAATTTGCAGGAGATGGTGGCGCATCTCCGGCAGCAGGGCGACAATGTGCCTCTTCTCGGCCTGTTGCTGGTCTGCGTAGAGGAGGAACAGGGCGCGGAGGAGGCGGCCGATTCACCTCTACCGACAGCCGTCGGAGCCACACCGCCTGTTCACAAAGTGCCAGGAGAAGAGAGTTCGAAAGACGCTGTCCCGCTCCGAGAACGAATGAGCGGGTCACCGCCGGAATTGCCGAGTGCACCAACGATGCAGCACCAGCTGACCGTCCCTGTGCGTCCGCCTGTCAGAGAGCGAGACCGATGGCGAAGTCGAGCCGTTCGCCTGATGGACGGACCGTCCAAGTGGTTCTCCAATCTGCTGCAAGGACTTTTGCCTGAACGCCGGACCCGGCAGAGCGAGCCGACTCAACAGCCTGAAGTGGAGTTACCTGATCCAGAAACCCCGCCCACCCCTCCGGAACCATTTGAGCCGACATCTCAGGCCGTGCCTTTGCCGACCGTTGAGACTTCGGAACAGGATCAACCGGAAGAACGAGTCCAGCTACCGGCGTTGCCGGGCTACGCGCCGCCGGCGCCTTCGCAGGGAAACCGGCGCAGGTTGTTCATTGCCATTGCGATTCTCATCCCGTTGCTCACTTCGGCTGTCGTCGGTGCCGCCTTCCTGCGCGAGGGGAGCATTAATCAGGAGGAAGGCCTGCAGCTGGTTGAACTGGCCGACAGCAAACTGCTTGAGGTCCAGCAGGCCCTGGAAGTGGAAGACAGAGCGACTGCGCGGGCGTCATTGAGCGAGGCGCAGCGATACCTGGACGAAGCCATCGTGCTGATCGGGGTGACGGACCAGATTCAGGAACTGTCGGAGGTTATTGCGACTGAACTACAGGATTTGCTGCAGGTCCGTGCGCTGTATTCGCTTGACGTACCACTGCTGGCGTATGCGGCCGATGCGGAGCCTCAACGAATCGTTGTTTCCAACCAGGACATTTATGTACTCGACAGCGCCAGCCAAGCCATCTCCCACTACCGGACCAACTCTGAACGCACGTTGCTGGAAGAGGACAACGGAGCGATTCTGAGGGAAGGAGACGTGGTCTCGGGGGTGACTGTGGGCAGATTGGTGGACATTGCCTGGCAACCGCGCATTTCCGGCTTTGAAGACAAAGCAAGCCTATTGGTTCTGGACCGAAACAACAATGTGTTCCGGTATAATCGCCTGGATGGTGCGACGCATCTGATCCTCAGGGAACAGAGTTCGCTGGGCAGCGTGGGACAACTGGGCATCTATAATGGCCGCCTGTATTTGGCAGATGAACGTTCGGACCAGATCTTTCGCTACTCTCCGGCCGGGCTGGCATACGATGACCCGCCGACGGCATGGTTTGACGAGCAGGTCCAGGGTGATCTCGCCGGATTGATTGCGATGGGAATCGACGGGGACATCTGGCTGCTCAGTGAAGATGGAACGTTGCTGCGCTTCCGCGAGGGCCAGCAACTCCCATTCAGCCTAGAGAGGATCCCTGGCCTAGGCGGCTTGCTTGTCGATTTTGCGATGGCTGAACATGCCGACGGCATGCTCTATCTGGCCGATGCGACGGACGAGCGCATCCTGGTTTTCGACAAGGAGGGGCGTTACATCCAGCAGTTTGTCGATGCCGAGGACCTAGCGCTGGCTGGATTGAGGGGTCTATTCCTTGACGAAGTAACCGACATACTTTACATACTGACAAAGACAGGGCTGTATGCCCACCCACTCCCCCGCTGAAAGATCCAACGGGAAGGCTAGTTTTCCGGTCAAGGACTTCGCTGCAGATCTCCCCCTTCTGATCGGTTTCGCTTCCTGGGAAGCGAAACTTTGTCCCGCGATTCTACCTCGAAGATTCTACGACACGCATACGTTCGTGCTATAATTGCCGCATTATGTCAGAGTTCGGTTTCACTCCTGAAGGATCCGAGGGGACTGTCGAAAAGAAGCGTTTCGGGGTCCGGATTGGAGGCAGATCAGCGGCCTATGCTTTGGCAGGGCTGGTTGCCGCAATCGTCCTGATTGTCTCCTCCATCATTGGCAGTTTCCTCGGCGATCTAGCCCGAGACTATGCCCAGCGAAGAAGCGTACCGGATATAACAACCGGTCTCCCTGACTTTTCCAAGGCTAGCAAAGACTCGGGAAGTCCGGCCGCGCAGGAGGCTGTCACTGCTCAAAGTGTCGAGCAGCAGGCGGCGCCGGTTGAGGCAGAGGCTCCGGATAGCCAGATAAACATCCTCCTTCTGGGTTCGGACGAAAGAATTGACGGTGAGGAGCCGCCCCGGACTGATACGCTGCTGCTGCTCACGCTTGATTTGCGCAGGCAGTCAGCGGGCATGATTTCTCTGCCAAGAGATCTTTGGGTGCCGATCCCCGGTTACAATCTGACTTCGAAGATTAATACGGCCTACGCCATTGGCGAGCAGCGCGGTTATCCTTTCGGTGGGGCGCAGCTTGCGAAGGATACGGTGAGCAGCTTTATCGGTCAGCCGGTGCAATTCTACGTGCAGGCCGACTTCAACGGGTTCGTGCGGTTCATCGACGAGATAGGCGGCATAACGGTCAATGTGCCTCAGACAATATACGACACGGAGTATCCGACAGCCGATTACGGTTTTCAGACTTTCTATCTGGAGGCCGGGACCCGAATTCTAGACGGCCAGACGGCGCTGAAGTATGCGCGCACCCGCAACATGGACAGTGACTATGGCCGGGCCGCGAGACAACAGCAGTTGATTCGAGCTATTGCGGACAAGGTACTTGCCGCCGACATGATACCTACGTTGATTGCCAGGGCTCCCCAACTGTTGAGTTCCACCTGGGGTAGCGTCCGGACGGATATGCCATTGCAGACGGCGGCAGAAATCGCCAACTATGTGCGGTCCAACCCGTTAGAGGTCAGCACGTTGGTCCTAGATGATCGCTATGGCGAGGAAAGCTATAGTGAAAACGGGGCCTGGATACTGCTTCCGAACCGCGATCTGATCCGTCCTGAACTCAAGAGGATCTTTGATCCAGAGGTTGGGCCGAATACCGTAGCCGGCGCACCTGCTGAGCCCCTTCCCCAGATTCAACCGCGCACAAGTACAAGCGCCGAAGTCGGCACCAGGGAGTTACTGGCCGCCGACGTGAACCGCGACGTACGTGTTATGGCCGCAAGGGAGGTCCGGCTGGAGATCCTGAACGGCACGGGGCAGACTGGAATCGCTGCACTGGCGCGGCGACAGCTTGAGGCCAGTGGGTGGCGAGTCGTTTCGATAGGGGATGCCGACCGGAGCGACTATCAGCATACTCTTCTCGTCAATTACAACACGGACGATAGACTTGTGCGGGAGTTGGGCCGACAGCTCAATCTGACGGCCTCCTTATATTCGCTGCCCGGTCTCCTCATACCCGAGTCAACCGACCTACGAATCGTAATCGGCGAGGATTTTCTGAGTACGATTGGCGGCTACGCGCAGTAGCTCTTTTTCCCGGTTGACCTGCGTTCCCCTTCTCCAGAACCTGCACCCTCGCATGGGCCTTGTCTATTTTGGCGAACACTGTTTCGACACCTCGTTGATCGCCTTTGACAAGGACGGTACGCTATTTGATTTTAATGCCAGCTGGCGTCCCAGGTTTCTTGAGGCGGCGGAGCGTCTCCTTTATCGGTTTTCGAATCGGACTGAGATGCAGGATGCGCTGTTTCGCACTTTGGGGTACAACGCGTCAGACGGCACTTTTGGCGAAGATGGACCGTTTGCAACAGCTACAAGCGAGGCGACGGCATATGCGGCGGCAACTGTGCTACACCAGTACTCTCGACCCACGTTGCCCTGGCATCAGTGCGAGCAGTTGGTAAGACTAGAGTTTGCGCCTCTGCTCGCAGACTCGATTGAACTCCTGCCGGTGAGGGAACTGGCTCCGCTCTTCTTTTCGCTACACGAGCAAGACATACGCGTCGCCGTCATTACGAGCGACGACAGGGCTCCAACCGAGGCCACGCTGGCCAAGTTCGGAGTTTCCCGATTTGTCGACTATATCGGTTGTGGTGACAGCCCGGGACACCACAAACCGGCGCCCGACCAGTTGCTGGAGGCGACGAATCTGCTTGATGTTTCTCCGGCGCAGAGTGTAGTAGTAGGGGACTCGGCGACCGACCTTCAGATGGCCCGCGCAGCAGGCGCAGGGCTGGCGGTGGGGGTGCTAACGGGGGTAGGAAGCAGAGAAACGCTTTGTCCTATGGCCGATGTGGTCCTGGATTCGATTGCTGAGATTCGAGTGGGCGTTAGTCCGCCTGATGAACGACTACGTGAGCCTGACCGTTCGTCAAATCGGCCAAGCGAACTTTGAATGTTTCCACGTACTTGGTCGGCATCTTCAGCCGATATGAAGCCGCGACGGCAAAACTGGCATCCACGACTTCGGCGGAAAACTCAGGCAACATGCGCTGAAAGAGAGTGACATCGCGATGAGCGATGACCGCCTCTACTTCCGCCATCGGCATCTTTTCGACCCGGGGAAGGGTATCCAGGGCGGATTTGACGCCACCGCTGTAGGCTCTCACCAGTCCTCCCTTGCCTAGTTTGACGCCTCCAAAGTAGCGGGTAACCACGGCGACAATGTCGCCGATTCCGCTGTGAAGAAGGACAGTGAGCATTGGACGGCCGGCAGTACCGTGGGGTTCGCCGTCATCGCTCATCCCGGCATGGCCGGTTGAACCCGGTGGGCCGACGACGTATGCCCAGCAGTTGTGGTTGGCGGTATCGAACTCGGCGCGGACTCCCTTGATGAAATCTCTCGCGTCTTCGACCGCGGGGGCGGGCCCCACGGTCGTGATGAAATGGCTGCGACGAATTTTCTCATCGACCCGGTGATGGGAGGCAGGTATCGTGTATTCCTGGTTCATTTCCTGGAGCTTGTCCGGTGGACTTGCGGAACGGGCCGGCACTGGGTTGCAGGTGATAGCAGGCGGAGGAAAATTGCGGACTCACTGCTATCTCGTCAGTAAACTTTCTGCACCCAGGTGGGGTTCTCCTGCCCCTTTCTGAGAGCACGGGGTCCAAGGAATCGCTTGGCGAGAATTGCGATTGTTCGGCCGAGTCGACTGAGTCTTCTCAGGAATGAAGGGTCATTGCGTTCCGACGGCTTCGGCTTGTGTGAAGTGTTGTGTACTCTCATCCGCCACTTCCGACCACTCCTTTACTGCACGCCTGAAACGTTTCCAGAGAACTACGGCCATGACAGGAGACGTGAGAAGGAAGACACCCCAAACGTGGGCGATCCCTCCGTTGAAATAGGTCACGGCCAGCCAGGCGATCAACATCGTGGACCAGATTCCGCCAGTATTGGCGCGCAGTGGAAAGCTTGTGTTGCCCATACCACGCAGTGCGCCTGACTGAACAAACAGGACTGCCCAGAAGGGTTGGGCCAGGGCCACCACCTGAATGGCGGCGACGCCAGCGTGTACAACGGCATCTTCCTGGCTGAACAGCCGCATTATAGGCTCGGCCAGGAGGTATGAGACTACCCCCATGGCCGCCATCCAGATTGCTGCCCAGCGTGTGGCGATGGAGGCCGCCTCTGCAGCTTCCTCCGGTTCGTGCGCACCGACAGACTGTCCAACCAGGGCCGTGGCAGCAATGGCAAAGCCGAAGCCGGGAAGGAAGGACAAGGAGAGAACGTTGAAGGCGATGCGATGGGAGGCGAGGGCCGCAGTTCCCAGGGTAGCGACGATTGCCGTCATCATCGTAAACCCGGCAGAAGTGAGAAGCTGCTCCAGTGCTGCCGGTACGCCAATTCGCAGCACTGAGGAGGCCACGCTGAATTCTGGCAGCCAATTGCTCCCTGAAATTGAGACGCCTTTGCGGCCACGCCACATGACGAATACGAGAAGGGCTGCTGCCAGCAAGCGTGAGAGGAAAGTGCCCCAAGCGCTACCCACCGCACCGAGCGCGGGCAAGCCGGCGACGCCAAAGATCAGCCCATATGTCAGGAACACATTTACGAAATTGGCAAGGGCCGTCACCCGCATTGGTGTTTGCGAATCACCCAAACCGCGTAGGGCGCCGCCGCCAATCATGAGAACGATCAACACGACGACGGTTGCCATGGTGACTTGAAGGTATTCTTTGCCGATGCTTGCCACGTCGGCCTCAACGCCGAACAGGGCGATTACGGGACCCGCCAGGAAGAACCCTATTAGGGCCAGGGGCAGCGAAAGAATAACGCTCCAGACAATCGACTGACGCGCCAGTCGCGCCGCCTCCGCAAGCTTGCCGGCGCCGTACGCTTGCGCGACAAGGACGCTGCTGCCGACGCTCAGGGCGCCCAACGCAGCGATTATGAAGAAGAGGACCTGCACAGAGGCGCCGACCCCTGCGATTGCAGCGGTGCTCAACTGGGCAACCATCCAGGTGTCGACGACCATCAACATGGTCTCGAGGAAGCTCTCGCCGATTACAGGCCAAGCAAGATTGAAGACGCGCTTTTGCGCGGACGGGCGCGAGCTTTCGGCAGTGCTAGCGGACACTGCGCCGGTAGCCGAATCATCCATTCAGATGCTCCCCTTAGGGCCTTTAGGCGTGGGAAGATAAGTAAACGAACTTCAGTGTATCAGACTGTCGTGATGTCCGCATTTTTGGGCGACTCCGTTTGTGCTTACGAGTCCGTGTCGCCGGCCGACCAGAAGAATTCCTCTTCCTGAAAGCCGGTTCCAAAGCCCAGGTTTTGGTAGAACTGTTCAGCGTCACCGGTCTGCAGTCCTACATGTGAGTACCCATGGTTCCTTGAATGGTGCAGCAGTTGGTTTGCAAGCGCGCTGGCAAAGCCGTTGCCCCGAAAGCGAGGAGGCGTGGACAGATCATAGATTCCTGCGATGCCGCCGGCGAGGATCAGGGTGGCTGTGGTTACCACCTCTTGATCGATCTGTCCGATGTAGTTGGTTACCTGGGCTCGATGGCCGAGACCATGGCGGCGGAAGGCATCGTACCATCTCTGGGCGGCGCGCTGGGATGTGCCGAAGCCGCGGGCTGATGCGGTCCACCAAGCCCGCAAGCCAGGCAGATCCTGGACAGGGCAGATGTTCAGCAAAGAAGGAGGCTTGTTTTCTGGTAGGTGCTGCAACCCTCGAAACATCCAGAGATCGCCTCGTCCCGCAATCAAGCCTCTCTGTTTCAGCCTGTCGCGCAGGTCACCGGGTCTGTCCCGGGGGAAGTGCAGCCAACGGATGCCCCCCGTCAGACTGCTGATCGTGGAAAGAAGGGAATCGATCCTTTGTTCCGCGTCTTCAGTAGGGAAGTTGGTGCGCAGGATGTGGTTTCCCGGCGGTCCGTTAGCGACGATCCATGCGGACTCCTGGTCGACATGAACTTGGATTCCGTGCTGGTTGTGAAAGAGTCGGAAATACTCGATGTAGTTCAGCCGCAGGGCTTCGATCAGGTCAGAGTTATTCATCAGGTGGGGTAGTCGCGTGCTGGGTCCGATTGCATAGAAGTGGGTCTTTGCAGGAGCCAACAAGAGCATGTTCGTTCAGGCAGGCCACTTTGTGCTCCAACTAATCCGTGATATAGTCGGGCTGGGCGAGAGATTCTCCCTCGAGGCGGCTCTCTGTCGGCAGATCTGAGTGCGCATTATCTCAGAATTGCGTGCGCAGGCATACTTTGTCCGGCCCCACTTCACCTGAATCACAACACCAGAGATGGCAACAGGATGTCTTGCGCTGCGAGTGAGTGAGGGCGTGTTTTTTGCCCTTGAGGGGATAGAGGGTCTCTTGGAACTGCGCCTGTCTCTTTTGTCGTTGGAGAGCAAATAACAGTTTAGGAGTGAGATGTTGGTGCCAGCGCCACGGCTGCCAGACTTGTAGCCGCCACGCAGTGGACGTGCAAACGCTTTGTCCGGATGGACAAGGTCAGAGTACTTTGGTCGATTGCAATTGGGACCGGGCTCGGTCCTCCATTACAAACATAATCGGCATCCATTTGGCTGTTTGAAGGAGTATACAATGCCACTCCCCCCCTTACGGCGAGTATTCTCTTTAGCGCTATTGCTGTCACTCTTTCTCAGTGGCTGTGCGCAGACTGTTATGTGGCCTGTTTCGGCAACGCCAACGATTTCAGTTCGGTCAGAGGAGGCGGCCGACCTGGTGGTTCTTGCGAACCAACTTGCCACAGAGTACGGCTTGGTCCAGGACCTGGGCCCGCTTGTATTCGTGCAACCGGTTGAGGACCCTGGCGGCGACAGTCCTCTATTTGTAGCCCACACCCACGGCTTTCCCCCAGACGATCCTTCTTTCAGACAAAAGGTCTCGATCCATGCGGCCTTGCCGGACGGCTGGCGGACATTGGGACGCGTGGAGCTGGAGTGCGCCGAATACCTGAATGAATTCTCAGTGGAACAGGTAGACATAGAGCCCGTCAACGTCTGGCTGACGGTTACCGGCGGCGTTGGCGCCCATAGCGGTTGCCTAGAACTCTTGAGGTGGGATGGTGAAGAGTTTACAGTCATAATCAGCGGATTCAGCAGCAGTCCGGATAGTGGCTGGCTAACTGACCTAAACGGTGACGGCCGGTTGGACCTGCTTTTGAACAACAGCGATCCTTACATTTTTTGCTATGCCTGCGGCGTTCGACAGTATTGGGCACAACTCTACTATTGGGACGGACAGACGCTGATGGAAGTTACGCCAACTCCACTGGCCGAAGATCAGCCCAAAGAACTGCGCGCATTCAATGATCGCGCGGCGGCGTTGGCCGCCGCCAGCCTGTTCGCCGACGCATTGGAGCAGATCGAACAGGCAGAGGCCATAGCGCCTGAGAACGCCACAGTCGCCTGGAACGCGATTTGGATCCGCCACCACCTTGAGGCCAGTCGGGAAGAGGCTTCTTCCAGTTCCTACCCCCTATTGAACCACGTATTTTCCGGTGACTGGGAAGAGGCATTTGATTCTCTGTGGGGGGTTGGCCCGCCGACCCTTTTCAGCGGCGAGCCGATCCCAAGTGAGTCTGCAGCTTCGGGGTTCGACCACCGGGTGGGCGTACTACTTGCCCAATATGCCGATACCGCCTTGGCGCTGCAGCCTGAACGGGCGGCGGTCCACGCTCTGGGCGCGTGGGGACGCTTTCTGATCGATCCAGATGATCCAGCTGTGCTGTCGGGCTTGCAACGGGCGGGAGAGCTGGCGACGGCTGACGACCGCTTCGAGGAGCTAGTAAATGTCTTCAGGGGTCGGACCCGAGCGGTGTCGACGCCGCCTACAGCGACACCACTTCTCAGCGCTGAGGCGCTTCAAAGCCAACTGGCCAGCGAATATGGGTCGGTGCAGGACGCGTCGCGAGGCGTGGCTGTCCAACAGTTGCAAGCCGAGGGAGAGGAGAGCCTGTTCGCAGCCTATTCTTTCGGGCTCCCTCCGTTGAGTCCCTCGGCGATGCACACAGTGTCGATCCACGAGGCCAGGGAGAGCGGCTGGTTGGAGCGGGACCGTGTGGAGCTCGACTGTGTGAACTACCTGGACGAACACTCACTGGAACAGGTAGCGATAGAACCTTCGGGCCTTTGGCTGGCCGTGCAAGGCGGGGCAGGCGCGCACGGCGGTTGTCTCGAGATATTGCGCTGGGACGGCCAAGCATTGTCGCTTGTAATAAGCAGCTTCAACAGTATCCCTGACGCAGGTTCGGTGACAGACCTGAATGGCGACGGTCGATTGGATCTCTTGTTGAACAACAGCGATCCGTACATTTTCTGTTACGCCTGCGGCCTGCAGCTCTACCAGGCGCGGTTCTTCCATTGGGATGGGGAGAAACTCGCGGAGGCCGCCCCCAGACTGTTGCCGGAGGACCGCCCCGTCCACTTGCGCGCAATTAACAGCCATGCCCTGGCGCTGGCGGAGGCGGGATTGTACGCCGATGCGCTCGACGAGATTGAGCGCGCCGAAATCGCGGCGCCGTCCGACCAGACTGTCAAATGGAACGCGCTCTGGGTCCGCCATCACCTAGAGGTGAGCCGCCAGCTTGCGCGTGTCAGTCCATTTCCGCTACTAAGCCACGTATTTGCGGGCGACTGGGGCTTTTCCTTCGAGGTCTTGTGGTCGATGGGATCTTCGACCTTGTTCAGCGAGACACCGATTTCCGCCAACTCAGCAGCCTACGGATTTGAACAGACGGTCGGTCACCTATTGGTCCAGTACGGCAATAGCGCGTTACTCGTTCAGCCAGAGAGGGCGGACATTCATGCGTTGGGCGCTTGGGGCCGTTTCTTACTAGACAGAGACGATCCGGCGGTCCTTTCCGGATTGGAGAAATCGGCAGAGCTGTCTCCCAGTGATTCCCGCTTCGCCGAACTGGCGGCGGCATATAAGAAATGGAAGGGGGAGGGAAATTGAGGAGCCGGGTGGTCAGAAAGGAAAGCAGTTTGGTGGTCGACGTACCTGTTACTTGCACTCTTCAGCGAACAGAAGGGAGTCGTAGCCTTGCGAACAATCGATGTCGGTGAGGTTAGACAGGCGGTAGGTGAACTCCTACGCCATTCTGCACACAGCTTGCCTGAGGACTATCTGGAGGCGATGCGTACGGCACGCGTTCAGGAGCGTTCGCCGACCGGCCAAGAGGTCATTGAACTTCTGCTAGAGAACGCCGCCTACGCGGAAACAGAGACGGTACCCACATGCCAGGATACGGGTATGGCGATTCTGTTTGTTGAAGTCGGTCAAGACGTGCATTTCAGCGGAGGGGAGATCGATGCGGCATTGCAGGATGCGACCCGCGATGCCTATGCGGATCTGCGAAAATCGGTTGTAAGCGATCCGCTGCTGCGAGTCAACTCTGGCGACAACACGCCAGCATTGATACATTGGGAGATCGTTGCCGGAGACAGGCTGCGAATAAGCACGTTGCAGAAGGGCTTCGGGGCGGAACTCATGAGCCGAGCCCAGATGTTCCCGCCGGCCATTGGGGAAGAGGGAGTACAGCGGTTCGTTATAGAGACAATTGAGAAGGCAGGTCCTAATGCTTGCCCACCCCTAATTGTGGGCGTCGGCATTGGCGGGTCATTTGACACTGTGGGGTTGGCGGCGAAAAGAGCTTTGCTGCGTCCGATCGGAAGCGTAAGTCCTGAACCGCACGTGGCAAGACTTGAGGCCGAACTTGTCGACGCCATCAACGGACTGGGGATCGGACCGCAAGGGCTGGGTGGCGTTGTTACCGCGCTGGCCGTCCATGTCGAAGTTCTGGCGACGCACATCGCGGCTTTGCCGGTTGCAGTGAACCTGAACTGCTCTGCGCCGCGGCGAGCAACATTGGAGATGTGATGTCAAGAACAGTGCAGGCGCCCCTTGACGAGGCCACGGTGAAGTCGCTGCGGGCAGGTGAACGGGTCGTAATGACGGGCACGATTTACGCTGCCAGGGACGCTGCGCACAAGCGGCTGGTGGCGGCGCTGGAGAGGGATGAAGAGTTACCTATACCTCTGTCGGGCCAGGTCATTTACTACGTAGGGCCGGCGCCGGCCAAACCGGGCGCGGTCATTGGGCCGGCCGGGCCAACTACTAGCGGCCGCATGGACCCATATACTTTGCCTCTGTTGGAGCGAGGCGTTGCCGGTCTAATCGGCAAGGGAAGTCGTTCGGAGGAGGTCAAGCAGGGCCTCGTGCGTCACGGGGCGGTCTATTTTGGGGCTGTTGGGGGCGCTTCCGCCTTGCTTGCCCGCCAGATTCGCAGTAGCCGCCTGCTTGCCTATCCCGATCTTCTAAGCGAGGCGGTGCGTGAGCTGGAGGTGGAAGAGTTCCCGTTGATCGTGATCAACGATTGCCACGGTGGCGACGCTTATCTGACTGCCAGGGAAGCCTATCGCAGGGACGGCGAAGGTACTCAGCGGTCCAGGTAGTGCGTTTCGGACTGCATTCTCAGGCGCTGAGCGGCCTGCTCGGGGGTGAGGTCGCGCTGAGGGGTCGCCAGCATCTCGTAACCGACCATGAACTTCCTGATGGTTGCCGAGCGCAAGAGAGGCGGGTAGAAGTGTGCGTGAAGTTGCCAGTGGGCGTGATCGCCTGCAGAGGACGGCTTTCCGTGCCAGCCCATCGAATAGGGGAAGCTGGTTTCGAAGAGATTGTCATAGAGTGTCAGAAGGCGTTTGAGGAGATTGGAGAGGGAGTTTCGCTCCGCTGGTGAGAGTTCGGGCAGGTGCTGGCGGTGGAGCCGAGGGAGCAGGATTGTTTCGAACGGCCAAACGGCCCAAAAGGGAACTATCGCGACCCAGTCCTCATTCTCTACAACAACTCTATCCTCTTCTGCCAACTCGGCGATCAGGTAGTCTATCAGAAGGGGAGCACCTTCGCTTTCGAAATAGGCCCTCTGTTCTCGATCCTCTTTGGCCGGCTCGGTGGGAATGCGGCGGGTCGCCCATACCTGTCCATGTGGGTGGGGATTTGAACTGCCCATCATGGCGCCTCGATTCTCGAAGAGTTGGACGTAGCCAATCTGCTCGTCCCGGCTCAGTTCTTCCACTTGTTCAGCCCACAGATTCACAACGCGGCGAATGTCGGGCAGGTCCATGCGCGCCAGTGTCAGATCGTGTCGCGGGCTGAAACAGACGACGCGGCAGATTCCCGTTTCGGCCTGAGATTGGAAGAAGCGATTTTTCTGAAGCGTCAAGTCGGGCGTATCGGCGCGCAATGCGGCAAAGTCGTTGTCGAAGACGAAGGTGTGTGTGTAGGCCGGATTGACCTGCCCGCCGGCGCGTTCGTTGCCGGGGCAGAGATAGCAGGAAGGGTCGTACTCCGGCAGGGAATGGGACGGCGCGGCTTCCGTCCGGCCTTGCCAAGGGCGTCTCATTCGATGGGGAGAGACAAGTACCCACTCGCCGGTAAGCGGATTGCGGCGCCGGTGCGGATGCTCGGTGGGGTCAAATGGGACGGTCATACAGTGTGGGGCAGGAAGAGGCATCGCGGCAGAGAGGTCATGGCGGTTCAGGAGGCCTGAAGGGCGCGTTGGGCCAGGGCTATGGCGCCAAGCGCGCCGGAGCGGCCACCCAGAGCCGGCGGCACGATGTAGCTGTCCAACCCCTCCAATACTGTGGGACTCTGAATGTAACCATTGAGCAGGGACTTCACTTCTCGGTGGATGAGAGGGAAGATATGTTCCTGCTCCATGACTCCGCCACCCATCACTACAAGCTGAGGAGAGAGAATCATCATAATGCTGGTGACGCCCAAGGCGAGATAGTGTGCCTCCAGCGCCCATGCTTCGTGAGCGGGTGGAAGCAGTTCGCCGGGCTGGCCCCAGCGCGCTTCCAGGGCGGGCCCGTTGGCCAAGCCTTCCCAGCAGTCACCGTGAAATGGGCATGTGCCGGCAAAGGGATCACGATCCCAGTTGTGGGGAATGGCGATATGGCCCATCTCCGGATGGATCAGGCCGTGGATCAGTTCGCCATTCACCATGCCTCCTCCACCAATGCCGGTGCCAATTGTCAGGTACACAAATGAATCCACTTCGCGGGCGGCGCCCCAACTGTGTTCGCCCAAGGCGGCGACGTTTACGTCTGTGTCGAAGCCTATGGGTATGTCGAATGTATCCTTCAGCATCGGCGCCACCGGCGTGTTTGCCCAACCCGGTTTGGGCGTATTTGTAATGTATCCGAAAGTGGGTGAGTCGGGGTCCGGGTCAACGGGCCCGAAGGAGGCGACGCCGATGGCAGCAATCTCATGGTGCTCCTGCTGCTGGCGAAAGAAGTCGATAACTTTGCCCAAGGTGGTTTCCGGCGACTCGGTAGGGAGGCGGATTTCGGCCCGGATATCATCGGGGCCCGTGCCGACTGCGCAGACGAACTTTGTTCCTCCTGCCTCGATTCCTCCGTATGCAGCTTTCATGTGGTTGACCTTACTCCTTCAGGACCGCTGTCAGCAAACATTGCCTGTAACGCTCCGGGCCTGGCGCGTAAAGCCCTCTCGAGACCAGCCCGCCAAGTTTCCGATACGACGACTCAACCAATCGTACAGGGAAAGAGCAGCCTCTTGTGAGCGCCAGTCCTCCCATCCCGACCGGGCATACAGACCCGGAATCGCGGTGCGCGCTGTACGCTTGCCGCCGCCGCCGTCGCCGGCAACATAGCTGTCCACGATTACCCGATCGCCGGATTCCAGAAGGAGCTCTCCAAAAGCCTCCACACCAGAAAAGGGAAGGCATGGGCTCACCGTCAACTGCGTAGTAATACCGTGTTCGCGAGCCTGGCGGGCGGTCTCAAGTCGCTGTTGAATCGATGGACAATGGGGCGTCAGGACACGACGCACATCTTCTCGATCCGTCTCAATGGTCAGGTTGAGCAGGCACCGCTTCCCCAGCGCTGCCATGACGTCGAAATCTCTTGCTGCGAGGGGCGCGCGGGTTTGGATCACCAGCAGGCCAGGTGGATATTTTTGAAACACTGAGAGACATTGGCGGGTCAATCGATATGTCCGTTCCGCGCCCTGATAGGGATCCGTTGACGACGACATAAAGATCGCTGCCCGCTCAAGGGCATCACGACGATGAAGGGTTGCCAGCTCCGTTTCAAGTCGTTCGGCGATTCCTACTCTGGGATAGACGTAGCTTCCCCACTCCATGCCGCCGTTGTAAAAGCGGTGAACGTTGGACTGGCTTACGTAGCAGTAGCTGCATCCGAATCGGCACCCGATGTATGGTTGGAGCGTATGGCTGAATCCCTTCAAGAATCCACCGGTCCTGGTCAGGGCGCCCTTTGCAGGACGTTCTTGCAGCAGTGTTTCCGGCTTTGTCATAGAGGTAGTTTGGGCGGCTTCTATAGTTCACCAAGTATACCACTTCCACAGACCAGGTGCTATACTTGTCAGAATGACCAGGACGTTTCGATACTGCCCCTATTGTGCCAGTCCGGTGGTGGAAGAGGTGCGATTCAACGCCTTGCGGCCGGTCTGCTCGGCTTGTGAATTCGTACAATTCCTCGATCCCAAGGTGGCAGTCATTGCTCTCGTACAACATGGCGAAAAGGTCCTGTTAATTCAACGGGCGGTGGACCCAGGGAAGGGGGCTTGGTCCTTACCCGGCGGATATATGGATGCTGGGGAGATGCCCCACGAGGCGCTGCAGCGGGAGCTGCACGAAGAGGTCGGTTTGCGAACAAGCATCGGCGACCTGATCGATATCTTCCCGATGGTCAATGGCGAAGGCGATCGCATAGGAATTGTGCTGGCGTTTCAGGGGGAACCAGCCGGTTCGCCGGAGATACCGTTTGTCGCAGACGACGCGCAGGACGCAGGGTGGTTTTGTGCGGAAGAGATCCCTAAAGAGCTGGCCTTTGAATCGACTGAAACGCTGCTTAAGAACTGGAAGGCAACGAGTGAATTGACTCCTGTCGAGTGTTGCCAAGAGAACGAAGCACGCGCCCGTGAACGGCCGGACCGAGCCAGCTGATGAATCGATCCCATCGCGCAGAGAGCGCCAGTCCCAAGTCCTCCCCGCCATTTGGGGCAGATGGCATATCAGGATATAAGGAGGCTGAAGACCGGAGAACGGTAGGTACTTGTCTTGTGACCGGCGGCGCCGGCTTCCTTGGCATCAATCTTGTCCGCTACCTGCGTGAGAGGGGAATCCAGGTAGTTTCGCTCGACGTTGCCCCTTTCGACTATCCTGAGAGGGACTCCGTGAAGGTCCTGGATGGGGACATTCGCGACATCGAGGTCGTGCGCGCGGCGATGGAAGGTGTGGACCTGGTGGTTCACGCAGCGGCTGCTCTGCCTTTGTACAGCGCTGAGGAGATCTTTTCGACGGATGTTGACGGCATACGCAACGTGCTGGAGGCGGCATACGATTCGGGAATATACAGGTTAATTCACATTTCGTCCACGGCTGTCTACGGTATTCCGGACCACCATCCGCTGAAGGAAGACGACCGGCTGCACGGGGTCGGCCCTTACGGCGAAGCCAAGATCGAGGCCGAGGAGATTTGCCAGGAGTTCAGGGAGAGGGGGATGTGTGTACCCATCATCCGACCCAAATCTTTTGTCGGCCCTGAGCGGCTAGGGGTCTTCGCCCTGTTCTATGATTGGGCAAAGGACGGCAAGAACTTTCCGATGCTGGGAAGTGGGAAGAACCGGTACCAGTTGCTGGACGTAGAGGACCTGTGCTCTGCTATTTTTCTGGCGGCCACTTTGCCAAGCTCACGAGTCAACGATACGTTTAACATCGGTGCGACTGAGTTTGCAACGATGAAGGAAGACTATCAGGCCGTCCTCGATTTCGCCGGTCACGGCAAGCGCATCATCCCGCTGCCGGCCGCGCCAGCCATCTGGACCTTGCGATTGCTGGAAAAACTGGGGATTTCGCCGCTCTACAAGTGGGTATACGAGACAGCAGCGACCGACTCTTTCGTGGACGTAGCAAAGGCCCAGCGGATTCTTGGATGGAATCCAAAGTACAGCAACCAGGAAGCGCTTGTGCGGAACTATGCCTGGTACATCGAAAACCTGGCCGACTTCGAGGGCAGCAGCGGCGTCTCCCACCGTGTGCCGTGGAGCCAAGGGGTATTGAAGCTTGCTAAAGTATTCTTTTCACTTCCCTGAGCGGGACAGATATCAGTTCTGGACTACCTGCACATTCTCTTACGCGTTCTCCTCGTCGCTCTCGTCACTGTCAGATTCCACGGGAATGTCTTGAGATGGGGGAGATTGCGTTTGTTTCTCTTCGAAGCTATCTGCGAACTTCCCGACTTCACTGGCGGCAGACCTGAGTCCGACGGTCAGTCCTTCCTTCAGTTCAGCGGCGAGTTCGCTTTCGCGAACTCGGTTTGCCACTCTGGTGGCCTGTTCCTGAAGATCCTGGCCCTGCTCGCTGCGACCGAATCGCTCAAGGGCCTCTTCGAGGCTACCCAGCAGTGACCCAAGCCCGCGGCGCAGGTCGTTCTCCAGTTGGCGCCGCTCGTCACTGCTCCAGACGTTGCGTGCAGCGCGCGCCATGGCTTCGACCAGCTGTTGAATCTCTACTGCCAAGTCGTCGCTCTTACTGAAGCTCGCGGCCTCTTCTTCGGCGTTCTGATCCTCGTTTTCAGCCCGGCGTTCTTCTTCCATCTGTGCCTCCTCAGTTTTGATGCCTGTGCTTACTCTACGCCGGACCGGCGCTGTGGTTTCGCGCGGCCGTTGGGCGCGTCTTGCCAGTCCTGAAATTCCTCTTCCAGGACCGCAGCCAGCGCCAACACGATGTCCTCTCGCCACGGATGGGAAACTATCTGCACAGCGACAGGGAGGCCCTGGTCATCTGCGGCAACCGGGACTACGGCGGCGGGATAGCCTGTCAAGTTGAAAGGGACGGTGTAGTCGAAACGCTGGTTGTCGCGGGTTCCGATGGCAGGTGCGGTGTGGTGAACAGCGGGACAGATTATGGCATCGTAGTAGCGGATAAACTGGAGCAGATTTGTGCGAAACTGGTCCCAGGCGTGAAGGAGCTCAACGACATCCTGACCCCGGGTCCCGGCCATGTGTCGCCAGCCGCGATCGAGATCGCGGGCGCCTCCGACCAGGTCGAGAGGTTGATTTTCCACGACCTGGACACCGGCGCGAGCCAGCGCTTGCCCAGAGGCGCCAACGGCATTTGCCACCGCGGATGTCACCAGAGAAGCGGGGTCGTAGGGAAAGGAGGCGATGGCCAGGTCGCGCAAGGGGAGCTGGCCTGGGTCGTAAATGGGTTTGGCGACGACGCCGGCATCGCGATAGTCGGGGCCGGAAATCGTCCTCAGGGCGAGCAGGAGGTCCTCAGTGCGGCGGGCCGCGGGGCCGATTTGCGTGCGCTGGTCGGTGAGCCCTCCCGGCTGATTGTAGACGCCTGAGTTGGGGACGCGGCCCTGCGTGGGCTTGAGGGCGGTGATGCCGCAGAAGGCGGCGGGGATGCGAAGTCCGCCGCCGGTATCGCTGCCAAGACCCAAGGGAGATGCACCGGCCGCTATCAAAGCTGCTTCGCCACCGCTGCTTCCGCCTGGGGAGCGGCTGGCGTTGTGCGGGTTATATGTTTGACCGACAATGGCGTTCTCGGTATCGGCGCCGCTACCCGATGGCGGGCAGTTGGTTTTGGCGAGAAGAATCGCCCCGGCCTGCTTCATCCTGGCGACGACGGTCGCGTCTGTACGGGCGACGAGCCTCTTGCGAATGCGGGTATCCAACCGGCTCTGCAGATTGGAAGTTTCAAACGTGTCCTTGACTGTGAAGGGCAGGCCGTGCAGAGGGCCAAGCTGTTCGCCCTGCGCCTGCCGTTCGTCGGCCCGTCTGGCCTGCTCCAGGGCGTCCTCTGCAGTCACAGTTACGGCGTTCAGCCGGGCGTTGACCGACTCAAGCTGCGCTTGAAATGCGGCAACAACGTCCTGTGCAGAGAGGTCGCGCGCGTGGATGGCACGAATGAGTTGGGTGGCGGTAGAGAAACAGATTTCCTCCATTTCCACTATCCTACCGCAGGAGAGTTTCTGCATCAACAGGAAGGGAACGCGCGGGTGCATCCCAGATTTGGGGTGGGAACAGTTTGACGGTGAATCAGTGCCAGCGGTGGCTGGAGTTGTATACCGTCTTTTGTCGAGACGCAGTGCAGGCGCCAGGCCTGGCCGTACGGTGGAGTCCGTCAGTTGGGGAGGATGCGAGGACAGGCACAAAGGCGAGGAGAGAGTGGAGAGGAGTGAGGAGAGAGTGACGCGGTCT